>JANNYI010000486.1:0-4418 GCA_031410015.1 Betaproteobacteria bacterium
CATCGTGCGCACGAGCCCTTCCATCATCTGCCGGCTGTCCAGTTCCTCGAGGAAGGACGTCTCGACGTCGATCTGCGTGAACTCGGGCTGCCGGTCGGCGCGCAGGTCCTCGTCGCGGAAGCACTTGACGATCTGGTAGTAGCGGTCGAAGCCCGCCATCATCAGCATCTGCTTGAAGAGCTGCGGCGACTGCGGCAGCGCGTAGAACTGCCCGTGATGGATACGCGACGGCACGAGGAACTCGCGCGCGCCTTCCGGCGTGGACTTGTAGAGCGCGGGCGTCTCGATGTCGATGAAGCCGAGCGCATCGAGGTAGTGGCGCGCCGACATCGCGGTACGGTAGCGCAGCATCATGTTCTTCTGCATCTGCGGCCGGCGCAGGTCGAGTACGCGATGCTCGAGGCGCACGGTTTCGGACAGCGTGTCGTCGTCCATCTGGAACGGCGGCGTCAGCGAGGCGTTGAGAATCTCGATGTCGTGCGCGAGCACCTCGATCTCGCCGGATACGAGGTTGGCGTTGACGGTGCCCTCCGGTCGCGGCCGCACGCGGCCGGTGACGGCGATGCAATACTCGTTGCGCAGCGTTTCGGCCACGGCGAAGGTGGCGGCACGGTCGGGGTCGCAGACGACCTGCACCAGGCCTTCGCGGTCGCGCAGGTCGATGAATATGACGCCGCCGTGGTCGCGGCGCCGCTGGACCCAGCCCATCAGGGTCACGGTCTGTTCGAGGTAGCGGCGGTCGATGCGGCCGCAGTAGTCGGTTCGTTTCACGGCAAAATCTCCATACGAATTGTTGACGCGCAGTTAGTGTGCGGCGGGTTCATGGGTGGATCCGGGGCACGGGCTGCCGAAGCGCACGATCGCAGGCGACCGCCGCGCCACGCAGCCCGGTCAATTTCGGGAAGGAGCGACGCCGGGCGGCGGGGCGATGGTGCTGGCACGTGGCGCCACCACGCCCATCGAGATCACGTACTTCAGTGCCTCGTCGACGGACATGTCGAGCTCGCGGACGCGGGACTTCGGCACGATGAGGAAGTACCCCGAGGTCGGGTTGGGCGTCGTCGGCACATAGACGCTGATGTGCTCCTCGGAGAGGTGCCGGGTGACCGCGCCGGCCGGCGTGCCGGTGAGGAACGCGATGGTCCAGGAGCCCGGGTGGGGGAACTCCACCAGCAGCGCCTTGCGAAATGCGTTGCCCGAATCGGACAGCAGCGTGTCGCTGACCTGCTTGACCGACGAGTAGATCTGCTTGACCACGGGGATGCGTCCCAGCATCCGCTCCCAGAAGCGGATGAGGTGCGCGCCGAAGAAGTTGGCGGCGATGACGCCGGTGAGCAGCAGGATCGCGAAGCTGAGCAGCACGCCGAAGCCCGGAATGTGCATGCCGAGCAGCTTGTCGGGGCGCAGGCCTTCCGGAAACAGGTACAGCGTCTGGTCGAGCGTGGTGACGAGGAAATGCAGCACCCAGATCGTGATGCCGAGCGGCACCCAGACCAGCAAGCCGAGGACGATGTAGCGTTTCATGGCGCGCGACGGGACGGAAGTGAGCTCAGGCCGGAGCGGAGGTGCCGCCGGCGGGCGTGGGCTTGGATTCCGCCTTGGCGGCGGGCGCATCGGCGGCGGCCGGCGCGCCAGCGGACGAGTTCGCTTCGCCGCCGGACTTGGTCTCCGCGGCCGGCGCATCGGACTTGGCCGGCAGCGCCGCCGGGGGCTTCGACCCGCCACGGAAGTCGGTCTGGTACCAGCCGCTGCCCTTCAGCTGGAAGCCGGCCGCCGAGACTTTCTTGACGAGCGCTTCCTTGCCGCAGGCAGGGCAGGTGGTCAGCGGCACATCGCTGAATTTGCGGATGGCCTCGTGTTCGTGGCCGCAGGCATCGCAACGATATTCGTAGATTGGCATCGATAGAACTCCCGCCGCGGCAACGCTCAAGGCGGCGAATGACGAAAAGAATGTCAAAACTGCTTGATTTGAAATGCAAATATCAGCCTTCCATTATACCGTGTTCCGGTGCCGACGCGGGCCCGCCCGGGTGACGGGCTGCCGGGGGGAAGGGACGAGCGGTGGTGACGGACATCCAAGTTGCTTTATGCTCCTGCCATTGCCTGCTGCAGGATGCGCGAGGTGACGCGATGTTCGAGTACTGGGTCTGGTGGGTGCTGGCCGCCGTGCTGATCGGCGTGGAACTGATGATCGGGACGTTCTACCTGCTCGCGGTGGGCGTTGCGTTCGTTGCGGGTGGACTGGCGGCGTGGCTCGGCGCGGCGCTGCCCGTTCAGCTCGTCGTGGGTGGCCTGCTGAGCGTCGTCGGCGTGATCGTCGCGCACCAGTGGCGCCTGCGGCGCGCATTGCCGCCGCCGCAGCCGTCCCTCGATCTTGGGCAGGCGGTGCGCGTGCAGACGTGGCGCGAGGATGGCTCGGCGCGCGTTGACTACCGGGGCACGCAATGGGACGCGGAGATGGCCGACGCGCACGGCGTGCGCGCGGAGACGATGTTCATCGTCGGCACCCGCGGCTCCACGCTGCTGATTTCCGGGCAGCGTGCATGAATCCGCAATCCCGGTCCGCTTCCTGATGCAGTCCTCCGGAGAACTTGCCATGTGGCTCGGCTCGTCGATCGTCACTCTTGCGTTCTTCGTCGTTGCACTGATCGTCGTGGTGAAGGCGGTGCGCGTCGTGCCCCAGCAGCGCGCCTGGATCGTCGAACGGCTGGGCCGCTTCCACGAGGTGCTGGAGCCGGGGCTCAATTTCGTGATCCCGTTTGTCGACCGGGTGATGTTCCGGCACGACCTGCGCGAGGTTCCGCTCGATGTGCCCAGCCAGATCTGCATCACCCGCGACAACACGCAGCTGCAGGTCGACGGCATCCTGTACTTCCAGGTCACCGATCCCAAGCTGGCCTCGTATGGGTCGTCGAACTACCTGCTGGCCATCACGCAGCTGGCGCAGACGACGTTGCGCAGCATCATCGGGCGCATGGAACTGGACAAGACCTTCGAGGAGCGCGACCAGATCAACACGCAGGTGGTGGCGGCCCTCGATTCGGCGGCCCGCAGCTGGGGCGTCAAGGTCCTGCGTTACGAGATCAAGGACCTGACGCCACCGGCGGAGATCCTGCGCTCGATGCAGGCGCAGATCACCGCCGAGCGCGAGAAGCGCGCGGTGATCGCCACCTCCGAGGGCCGGCGGCAGGAGCAGATCAACGTCGCGCTGGGCGCGCGCGAGGCGGCCATCGCCAAGTCGGAGGGCGAGAAGCAGGCCGACATCAACAACGCGCAGGGCGAGGCGCAGGCCACGCTGCTCAACGCCGAGGCCAATGCGTCGGCCATCCGGCAGATCGCCGACGCGATCCAGGCGCCCGGCGGCCTGCAGGCGGTCAACCTCAAGGTCGCCGAGCACTACATCAATTCCTTCGGGCTTCTTGCGCGCACCAACAACACGTTGATCGTGCCGGCGAACGTCTCGGACATGGCCGGCCTGATCGCCACGGCGATGACCGTGATCAAGGCCCAGGAAAAGCCCAAGCAATAGCGCCGGCGCCAGCACGCGCGGCGCATCCACGGAGAGCGGCATGGATACCAGGGGCAGCACCTTCATCGTGACCGGCGGTGCGTCGGGACTGGGCGCCGCCACGGCGCGGATGCTCGTGCAGGGTGGCGCGAACGTCGTGCTGGCCGATCTCAAGGATGTCGAGGGCAGGGCGTTGGCTGCGGAGTTGGGTGCGGCGGCGCGCTACGTGCACACCGACGTGGCGGATGATGCGAGCGCGGTGGCGGCGGTGGCTGCGGCGGCGGCGCAGTTCGGCGGGCTGTCGGGACTCGTCAATTGTGCGGGCATCGTCCACGGCGAAAAGGTGGTCGGCAAGGAAGGTCCGCATGCGCTGGCAGGATTCTCGCGCGCCATCACGATCAACCTCGTCGGCACGTTCAACATGATCCGCGTGGCGGCGCACGCGATGAGCACGCAGGCGCCCAACGCCGGCGGCGAGCGCGGCGTGATCGTCAACACCGCATCGGTGGCGGCGTTCGATGGCCAGATCGGGCAGGCGGCCTATGCCGCGTCGAAGGGCGGCATCGTGGCGATGACGCTGCCCATCGCGCGCGAACTGGCGCGCTTCGGCATCCGCGTGATGACGATCGCGCCCGGCATCTTCCGTACGCCGATGATGGCGAGCCTGCCCGACGATGTGCAGGAAGCGCTGGGCAAGATGGTGCCGTTTCCGTCGCGGCTGGGCGACGCCGCCGAATTTGCGTCGCTGGTGGGGGAGATCGTCCGCAACCCGATGCTGAACGGCGAGGTGATCCGGCTGGATGGCGCGATCAGGATGGCGCCGAAATAGGCGAGGCCGCAAAAAAGGGGTCAGGGTCAAATAAATAAAGGGGTCAGGGTCAAATAAAAAAGGGGGCCATGTCAATTTGAC
>JANNYI010000487.1:0-19843 GCA_031410015.1 Betaproteobacteria bacterium
GCCAAGGAAGTCTACTACCGCGGCGCCACGGCGAGGCAACCTCACCGCACACTCGTTCACGGCGTCGATCGATGGCACTGGGTGACCGGATTGAACGACTGCTCATGACCGCAAGTGATGTTACCCACGAATAGTGGACAGTCCGATCAGGCGCTGGTTGATTCCTCAAATGCTAGCGGAACCACGTAGTCGATGGTGGGGTGACGGCGCTGGCGGTTGTAGAAGACTTCAATGTAATCGAACAGACTGGCGCGTGCTTGGTCCCGAGTCTTGTAGTCACAGTGCATTACAAGTTCCGTCTTCAGGGAGTGGAAGAAGCTTTCCATCGGCGCGTTGTCCCAGCAATTCCCTTTGCGGCTCATGCTCTGGCGAATTCCGTGCTTCTTGATAAGGTCCAGGTAGATCGCAGTTGCGTAGGTGGACCCTCGATCGGAATGCACGAGATCGGGAGCGCCGCGTCGGGATATTGCCATCGCGAGCGCGTCAGTGGTCAACTGCCCGCCCAGCGATTGGCTCATGGCCCAGCCCACAATGGCCCGGGAACACACATCCAGAATGGCCGCCAGGTACAGCCAGCCCTCGCGCGTTGGGATGTAAGTCACGTCGCTGAGCCAACACGCATTAGGCCGCTCCGCCTTGAAGTACCGCTGGACCAAGTTCGGTCGCACTTCCTTCGTATTGCGCGAGTCGGTCGTTACTCGCAAATGCCGGATCGCCCTGGGCACAATCTGCGCTCCGCGCATCAGCTTGGCCACCGTGTTAAGACAGCAGGCAATCCCCTGAACCGAGAGTTCCGCGTGCACTCGTGGTGCGCCGTACGTCTCGCGGCTAGCCAGGTGGACTTCCCGGATCTTGGTGGTCAACGACAATTGCCGCTCCGCCCGGGCGCTGGGCGGCCGGCTCCGAGCTGCGTAATACCCACTGGGTGAAATACGCAAAACCCTGCACAGCGTATGTACCGAATGATGCCCGCGCTGGCTTTCGACAAAGGCGTGCTTCATTTCGATGCCTTCGCGAAGTAAATGGCCGCTTTTTTTAAAAGGTCATTCTCCTCCCGCAGCCGGGCGTTCTCACGCCGCAGCGCGCCAACGTCTTGTTCAGCCGTTGCGAGTTCTAGCTTGGGAACGCCGTTGCGTTCCTCTTCCTCAAAGTCCAGGCGCCACTGGCGCAACTGGTTGACCCGAATGCCAAGCTCCCGCGCAATCTTGGCCTTGGTCTTATCTCCAACGGCAGCCAATCGCACAGCTTCGAGCTTGAACTCCCGGGTGTAGTGCCTGCGTTCCATGACACAGACCTCCTAAGGTCATTGTGCCTGTCTGGAACTGTCCACGAAACGTGGGTAACTTCAGGACCAGCCGTCAGCAGCTCTCTTGAAAACGTCCGGTGAGCGGCCGTTCGCGCGAGCACGCCAAAGCAGTAGTGGCGGTGCACGCGCGGTTGCGGCATGCCAGAGAAGCGGACAATGCCACCCACACTCGCCCCATATTGCGTTGCACCCGCGGTCGTGGATGCTTGCGGTCAGTTTCCGACTGGCACGACTCGCCTTGCCTTGCCGGGGCAACCCGTCTATAAAACGGCATGAATGCCCGTTGCACTGGGGATCTGCGGATACCTACGCCGAATCGCGCCACGCCGGGGTCGCGTTGTTCAGTTGCGCGCATCCACCGTGAAGCAATTGCCCGTCTGTGAGGAGTTCGTCGATGCGTTCACCGCTGCACCACGTCGTGCCGCTCGCGCTTGTCGTTGCGCTGACCGGCACGGTTCGCGCCCAGACCGCGCTCCCCGGCATCGACATCAGGTCATACCTCACGGCGGACATCTCGACGAAGCTGTCGCTGGCCGGCACGTGGATGCCGACCGGCACCTCCGTTGGGACCGTCGGACCGTTCTGGAACGTGATCAAGCTCGGCGCTTCGCAGCGGGAAGGTGTCGCGCTCGGCGGCTGGGTGTTTAATGGTTCCTTCAACAGCACGCTCACCGCCGTGACGCCGGTCCGGCCCGCCCTGCTCGAGCAGCAGGCTAACGGCACGCTGCTCGTCGCAACGGCAAGCCTGCTGGGAGATGCCATCACCAACGGTGCGGGATCGGTGATTGTCGCCGACTTCAACGGCGACGGACTCGACGACCTGGTGTTTCCCGCCCACAACGAAAGTCCCTTCATCTGGGCGCACAGCACGGCCTGGATATCGCGGCCGGGAGGCGAGTTCGACAAACTCACCTTGACCGACAACGTGATGAACCACGATGCCCGGCTGGTGACGATCGATGGCAAGAAGAAGATCCTTGCGTATTCCTTCGGCGGGAGCGGCAACCAGGGCAATGGGCCCGGCTTCCACGTCCTATACAGCTGGATTGGGAATACGTTCACGGTGGATACCAACTTTCCCGACCTTGGCGGAATGTCGGTCAATGCCGGCCCGTTCACGGGCAATGCTGATAACTGGCTGATCGTCGGTGATACCCGCCACGCCTACGGTCTCCCGTCCCTACCGACCAGTCCGATGCAGAACTATGCGTACAAGTTCAACGCCGGGGTGGTCACCTTTCCTGCCGTTTCGCTGCCCAAGCCGTATTTCAACGACAAGCCCGCCTATGCGGGTTATGTGAGCTTTTGGGATCCTCATTCGAAGTCGCATACCTCGCGCCTGTGGACGACTGATCTGAACCAGGACGGTCTGCCGGACATCCTGGCAGGAACCGAAATCTGGACACAAGGCCCGGTGGGATTGCAAAAGGCGGTGTTCCAGTTGCTGATCAACCGCGGCAACATGGTGTTCACCGACGAGACGGACGCCCTGGCGCCCGAGTTCAGCCAGGATTCCGTAATCGACTACTCGGTACGATTCGCCGATGTCGATGGCAGCGGCATCGAGACCATGTTTCTGTCGTCGCCTCTGGTCAACGACCCTTCGGCAGATCCGCTCAAGCAGGGCCAGTACATCCTGGTCAACGACGGCACCGGTCGCCTGCACGCGGCCATGCACGACGAGTTTCGGGCCATGCGGACGCAGATCCAGGACGCCGTGAACCGCTTCATGCCCGAGGGCCGCCCATACGGTCCCCCGGCGGACTACCGTACCCCGCAGTTCATTGCTTACCGCACGGACTCCGGTGCGCTCAACTTCCTCGCTGTCGTGCACTATTTCGTCTCGGCCGAACCCCTCCCGCGGACGGCCAGGTATGCCTTCATAAACGTACCGCTTGGCATCAACCTGACGACGGACTTCCGGCGCGACCTGACGATCGCCACACGCAACGGCAGCAAGCGCATCCGGACGTTTGCCGGCGACGACACGATCTACCGGGCCGTCTCGGACCCCGACTGCACGATCGACGGCGGACTGGGCAGCAACACCGTGGTCTATCCCGGCAAGCTTGCGGATTGGGTGATGGCCCGTGCCGGCGACGTCGTCACGGTGCGACCCGCGTTCGGCCCCGGGGGCACCGACTCCCTGACCAACATCCAGGCAGCCCGGTTCGACGACCAGGTGGTGAAGCTGGCCGCCGTTCCGCCGCCGCAGGCCGCTGCGACGGTCGTCGAGTACTTCAACGCAGCGCTCGACCACTACTTCATCTCGCATGTCCCCGACGAGATCGGCAAGCTCGACGCAGGCACGGCGATCAAGGGCTGGGCGCGCACCGGCAAGAGCTTCGCGACGTATCCGGCCGCGCAGGCCGGCACGACACCCGTGTGCCGCTACTACATCCCGCCGGGCAAGGGCGACTCGCACTTCTTCGGCCGCGGCACCGCCGAGTGCGATGCGACCGGGCAGAAGAATCCGAGCTTCGTGCTGGAAGATCCGCAGTTCATGCAGATGTACCTGCCCACGGCCGGAAATTGCCCCGTCAATACCACACAGGTCTACCGCGTATACAGCAATCGCGCGGACGCCAATCACCGCTACATGACCGATCGCAGCGTGCGCGATCAAATGGTGGCAAAGGGTTGGCTGGCCGAGGGCGACGGCCCCGACCTTGTCGTCATGTGCGCGCCAAAGTAGCGAGTGCGCCAACGGACCACGAAGCGTCTGCAGAGCGCAGGGTGGATGCCGCGGTTGCGTCAAGGCGAGAACGTTGTGGCGCAACCCTGGCGTGTGCGAAGGGCCGCTTCCAACAGGTTCGATGACTGGTTGCGGATTGCGTGAGCGACTGCTCAGGGTCGAGAGCAGCCTTCCAGGTCGGGCGCGAGAATGACTACGTGATGCTTGCCGGGCGTTGCTCGGTTCACGACCGCACCTCCGTACGCGCGTTTACTACACGAAGGCGGCGATCTCAAGCGCGATCGCGTCGAGCTTGGCCTCAATCGTGGCGATCAGCGACAGGGGGAAATCTCCGGCGCCGCCATCAGCGCCAAGGTCGTCTCGCAGAATATCCAGCAGGTCGCGGGCGTGCTGTAAAACGTCGTCAAGCCCTGCACCAAAGGCGCGTCGGTTGAGCAGCTCCTGCCCCTCGCTGATGGCCACCAGCAGGGCGCGGGAGGTGTTGGCGAGGTCGTCTAGCTGCTCGGGGTTCAGGCTTAGCTCTCCATCGCATTTCGAAGAAACCATTATTCCAAACGCAAAGCTCGGTAGGCATTGCGCCGCCGCACTCCCGCCCGACATGGAAGGCTGCTCACGACCCATTGCTGCCCTTCGCTCCGTGGAAGAGCAGACATTCGCCGCGGCAGGTCTCCCTTTCGTCACTGCAGCGCATGCATGCCGACCCCGAAGTCGGCCTGTCCACGCGGCGTTCATCTCGTTGCGGATTGCCAGGGGTTGACCAGGCGCCACCGCGCAGCGCCGGATCAAAACCCGGACCCTGACACCGGCCCCTCGACCGACCTCACGCCATCGGCTTCAACTGCTGCAGCAGCGTCGGCACCAGCTCCGACACCGTCGGGTGGATGTGCACCGTGCGGGCGATGACATCCACGGTCTGCCCGGCGGCCATCATGTCGAGCATGCCGTGGATCACCTCGTCGCCGTTCAAGCCCAGGATGGCCGCACCCAGCAAGCGCCGGCTCTGGGCATCGACCAGCACCTTCATGAAACCCTGAGTCTCACCGGCCTCGCGGGCGCGGCCCACGCGTTGCATCGGCATCTTGGCGCGCAGCGCAGGCCGGCCTGATGCGATGGATGCAGCACGCACCTCGGCTTCGCTGGCGCCGATGCGCGCCAGCGGCGGATCGGTGAACAGCGCGTAGCAGGCGATGCGGTCGGCGATGCGGCGCGCGTCGCCGTCGAACAGGTTGGCAACGACGATCTCGTGGTCGTTCCACGCCGTGTGGGTGAAGGCGCCGCGGCCGTTGCAGTCGCCCACGGCCCACACCCCTTCAGCGCTGGTGCTGCGGCACTGCTCGTCCACGGTGATGAAGCCGCGCGCGTCGGTGGTGATGCCGGCCAGGTCCAGCCCGATGCCGTCGGTGTTGGGGCGCCGGCCCACGGCCAGCAGCACATGGCTGCCGGCGACGGGCGCCACGTCGGCAGTGGCGCACTCGGCGCCAATGGCGATCTGGCTGCCCTGGCGCGTCAAGGACAGGCACTCGGCACCGAGTTCGATGCGGATGCCCTCGGCCTGCAGAACAGCGCGTACACCGTCGGCCACGTCTTCGTCTTCGCGCGGCAGCAGTCGCGGCGAGCGCTCCACCACCGTCACCTGTGCGCCCAGGCGGCGCATCACCTGCGCGAACTCCAGGCCGATGTAGCTGCCACCGACGATCACCAGGTGCTCGGGCACGCTGTCCAGCTGCAGCACCGACACGTTGTCCAGCGTGGGGATGTCGTGCACACCCACCAGATCGGGCAGCACCGCGCGGCCGCCCAGATTGAGAAAGACCCGTGGTGCCGTCAGACTCCGTTCGCCCACCTGCAGCATGCGCGGGCCGGTGAAGCGCGCTTCACCCACCATGACCTCGGGGTGCTTCAAGCCGCGCATCCACGCCTCCACGCCTTCGGTCGAAGCCTTGACAATGCCGTCCTTGCGCGCCTTCACGCGCGCCATGTCCACACGCAACTCGCCGCTGGTGGCAAAGCCGAACTCGGCGCCGCGCCGGGCCACGTGGATGGCGCGGGCGCTGGCCACCAGCGTCTTGGTCGGCACGCAGCCCACGTTGACGCAGGTGCCGCCAAAAGCGCCGCGTTCGATGATGGCGGTGCGTAAACCCTCGCGGCTACAGCGTGCGGCCAGGGCCGGGCCGGCCTGACCGGCGCCGACGATGATGGCGTCAAAAATTTCTGGGCTCATGGGTCGACCTTTCAGTGTGGATTGGCGGTTGCTGCGGCTGCGCACGCGCCTGATCGTACTTCCCATGCATGCACTCCACGGGCGCCGATGATGGCAACGTCGGTGGCGATGACGGCGTTCGACTGCAGGCTCGTGGCCTCCGTGCAGGCCAGCGCCACGCGCTGTGGGTCGCGCGTATTCCAGGCGTCCTCGGCCAGGCGCACCTTCTGCACTGCGGTCTCGCGGGTGAAGGGCGGCAGCGGGGGGCGGGGTGAGGGCGGGGTGGTCATCAGGTGCTCCGGTGGAAAACTGTGCGGGCAGCATGGTACGGTGTTGGCGTATGTTGGCGCAACGCGCCTCCTGGGGTGCCTCGACTGTCGGGCATGCGGATCGACTTGAGAATCCATGCTCGTGCCAAGACAGTCTTTCTGAATCGGAAACAACATGGACCGCCTGCAAGCAATGACCACCTTTGTTGCCGTGGTGGACAGCGGCGGTTTTGCCAGCGCCGCGCGCAAGCTCAATCTGTCGCCGCCGGTGGTCACGCGCGCGGTGGCCGAACTTGAAGAGCGGCTGGGTCTGCGCCTGCTGACACGCACCACCCGGGTGGTGCGCGTCACCGATGCCGGCGCGCGCTTTGCTGAAGACTGCCGCCGCATCCTGGCCGATATTGAAGAAGCCGAGACCGCCGCCACTGGCACCCACGCCGCGCCACGCGGCACCCTGGTCGTCACCGCGCCGGTACTGTTCGGCCAGCTGTACGTGACGCCGATTCTGGTGAGTTACCTGCAGCAGTTCCCCGAGGTCGACGCGCAGTGCCTGTTCCTGGACCGCATCGTCAACGTCGTCGAAGAAGGCATCGACGTTGCGGTGCGCATCGGTGAGCTGCCCGACTCTTCGCTGCGGGCCACCCGCGTCGGGCGCGTGCGGCGTGTGCTGGTGGCCGCGCCCGCCTACTTGCAGGCGCGCGATTTGCCGCGGCGGCCGGAAGACTTGGCAGGGCACACCATCATCTCGGCTTCGGGCGTAAACCCGGTGTCGGAGTGGCGCTTCAATGACGCCGGCAAACCTCTGCTGCAGCGCCTGAAGCTGCGCCTGCGCACCACGAGCAACGACTCCGCCATCGCCGCTGCCGTGGCCGGCCTGGGCATCACGCGCCTGCTGAGCTACCAGGTGGCAGAGCATGTGCGCAGCGGTGCGTTGCAGCTGCTGCTGCAAAACTTCGAGACCGCGCCGCTGCCGGTGCACGTGGTGCACCACGAAGGGCGGCGCGCGACGCAGAAGGTGCGTGCCTTCATCGACATGGCGGTGGAACGGATGCGGGGCGACCCGGCACTGAACTGAAGCCCGGTGATTGAAGGTCACGCGGTGGCCGGTCAGCTCAGGTCGATCACCACCTTGCCAAAGTGGCCCGCCGACTTCAAGTGCGCAAAGGCCGCAGGCGTGTCGTCGAAGGCAAAGGTCTTGTCGACCACGGGCTGGATGCGGTGCGTCGACAGAAACTCATTCAGGTGCTCGAAATGCCGCACCGAGCCCACGCAGATGCCATTGAATGGCGAGCGCCGTGCCTGGTTCGCCAACCTATTCGGCCTGGCCGACATCCTGATCGTGGCGAGTTCGCTGGCGCTTGTACTGCTGCCCGAGATCGGCCCGCACCACCCAATGATGTACGCCGTGTTCCTGCCGGCCCCGCTGTGGTTGTGGTTCCACATCATTTCGATCGCCAAGCTCGTGAGCCCCGACGCCGCCGCCTTCCGGCCGACCCGCAAGGGGCTGCGTATCGAAGGCCAGCAACCTGGACTTCAGCCCGTCGACGGCAGCACGAGAAACGGCGCGCCGAGGTGCCCCACCTTCACGTAGATCAGCGCACCCTCGGCGCCCGTGAACGGCGTGTGCCGACTCCAGCGCGGGCTGCGCAGCCAGGTGCCGGCCGGATACTCGCCCTGCTCGTCGCGGAACAGGCCCTGCAGCACCAAAATCTCTTCACCGCCGGGGTGGCTGTGGGTGTTGAAGCGGGTGTCCGGCGCCCAGCGCACCAGCGCCGTGCTGACGCCGTCGAACTCATGCAAAGGCAGCACCGCCAGGCCCGGCACCAGTCCCGGGCGCCAGGCGGCCTGGGTGGTGTCGATGCGAACCGGCTCAACATCGCCCTGAGCAAACTGCCAGAGCTTGACGAACAGCGTGCAGCCTTCGCGCGAGAACGGCGCGTGCGATGTGCCCGGCGGATTGCGCACATAGGCGCCGGCGGGGTGGTCGCCGTACTCGTCGCTGAAGGTGCCGTCGAGCACCAGGAACTCCTCGCCTCCGCCATGCGTGTGGCTTGCGAAGCGCGAGCCGGCGTCGTAGCGCACGATGCTGGTGGCGCGGGCCACTTCGTCGCCGATGCGGTCCAGCCGGTGGCGGTGCACGCCGGGTTCGGGCGAGGGCTGCCAGCTGGCCGCGCTTGCGGGCGGCATCACCACGCGCTGATCGAAGCCGGCATTCAGGTGTGTCGTGTTCATGGCGCCATTCTACGGCCCGGCGTCAGAGGTCCAGTTCGAGGCGCTCGCCGCCGCCCGCCGCTGGCACGGCGCAGCACAGCAGCACTTCGCCTTCGTCTGGCCGCCACGCGGTGGGCTCCGCATAGGTCACGGCGCCTGCCGTCATGCGCGTGGTGCACGAGCCGCAGTGTCCGGCCCGGCACGAGAACGGCGGGTTCAGCCCCTTGCCTTCCGCAAACTCCAGCAGCGTGCCGCGTTCGGGTGTCCACTCTGCCACTTCTCCCGTGCGCGTGAAGCTCACCGTGGCCTGCTTCGCCGCTGGGGCTGGCGGCGGCGGCAGCGCCGCCGCGCCGTCCGGGCGGCGCTGCAGCGAGGATGGGCCGAAGGCTTCGGCCTGGATGCGCTCGTCGCGCACGCCCAGGTCGCGCAGGCCGTCGTACAGCGCCTGCATGAAGCCGGGCGGGCCGCAGAGGAAAAACTCGTGGTCGTCGAAGGGCAACAGTGACTTCAGCAGGTCGATGGTCAGCGGGCCTTTGTGCGCAGTCTCGTGAACGCCCGAGGGCGCAGCGCCGCCGCTGCCCAGCACCACGTGCAGCTTCATCGCGCCCTTGGCACGCTGCACCAGCTCCTTCAGTTCGCCGCCGAATGCACGCAGCGCTTCATTCCGCGCCACCTGGATCAGGTGCAGCGGCCGCGTGCGCCGGTGACGAAAACCTTCGGTGACGATGTGCCGCGCGAATGCCACCATCGGCGTGATGCCCACACCGGCGCCGATCAGCACGGCTGGGCGGCGCAGCGTGGCGTCGATGATGAACTGCCCGCGCGGACCCAGCGCCTCGATCACATCGCCTTCGTGCACAAGGTCGTGCAGATGGCTGGACGCCACGCCCTCACGCTTGATGCTCAGCCGCAGGCCTTCGTCGCTGGGTGCTTGCGAGATCGTGTAGGTACGGTGCAGTTCTCCGCCCGCAGTGGTCTTCAGGCGGATGGGCAGGTGCTGCCCGGCCAGGAAGGCCGGCACGGCATGGCCGTCGGTGGGCGCGAGGTGAAAGGAACGGATGACGCTGCTTTCGTCGACGATGCGCGTGACCTTGTACGGCCGCCAGCTCTGCGCCAGGCGCTGCACTTCGCGTTTTGCATCGGCCTCAGCCCACGTGCCGGTGAGCGCCGAGTGCGGCGACAGCTCACGGAACGCCCAGCGCAGCGGCAAGGCGTCGCGCAGCCGCCAGCCGGCTTCGATGCGAAAGCGCCAGGCGCGCTCGGCACCGTCAAAGGCCTTGAGCTCATCACCGCCCCACACCACCTCGGCGCTGCCGGTCAGCGTGAGCAGGTCGCCGCTGTCGAAGTCGATGAAGAGCACGCCGGCACGCGGGTTCACTTCCAGGTTGCCCAGCGTCATGAAGAAGAAGTTGCCGGTGAAGTCGGGCACGAGCAGCGTGCGCTCGTCTTCGATCTTCACGAAGCCGGGGCGGCCGCCGCGGTGCGACACATCGGCGCCGCGGCCGGTGGCCACATCGGGGTCGCCTTCCGTGGTGGGGGCCTGCGTGGCGACGAACAGCGTGTCCGAACGCGCGATGAGCGCCCGCGCGTCGGCGTCCAGCGAACTCAGCGCTTCGGTGGCGCGCGGCATCAAGTCGCCGGCATCACGCACCCACTGGAACTCACGCCCCTGGATGTACTGCGGGCAGTTGCCCACCGACTGATCGACGTCGACGCTGAAGCCTTCTGCACCCGACGCCACCACATGGCCGTTGACCCGGTTGCGCCGGCGCGTGTGCAGCTCGATGCCGAGAAAACCCAGCTGTGCACCGGGGGCCAGCCCTTCGGCCAGCGGGTCACCTGGAATGGGGCGCACCCTGAAATCCAGCCGCTTGGCACCCGGCGCCTGCACGAAGCCGGGCCGGCCCACGAGCGTCGAAGCCCAGGGCCTGCCGGCCGCATCGACCGATCCCACCAGCATGAAGGGCAGTTGCTCGAAGAAGCGCTGGTGCTGTTCGGGCATGGCGGTGCGGATGACACGCCGCCCGACATCGACCATGCGTTCACGGATGCCGAGCCGGTCGTGCACGGCTTGCTCGCCGGCATGGAAGGGGTTGTCTCGGCGTGAGATCGCGGCAGGCATGGTCGGCTCCGGGTTGGATTGCAAGCGTTCAGGCGGCCAGGCCGACGGCCGTCTTCTGGAACGGCACGAAGCCGGGCAGCGCCTCCACGCGGGCCAGCCAGACACGCACGTTCGCATAGGCCGAGAGATCCACATTGCCCTCGGGTGCGGCCGAGACATAGCTGTAGCAGGCGATGTCGGCCAGCGTTGCACTGTTGCCCACCAGGAAGCTGCGGGTGGCGAGCTGCGAGTCCATCACCTTCAACAGGGCGTGGGCGCGGCTGATTGCGTCCTCGGCGTCGCGCTTGGCGCCAAACACCGTGATCAGACGTGCCGTTGCGGGGCCAAAGGCGATCTGACCAGCGGCCACCGACAGCCAGGCCTGCACGTCGGCCTGGCCCTTGGGGTCGCGCGGCAGCCAGCGGCGGTCGGCGTCGTACTTGGTGGCCAGGTAGACCAGGATGGCGTTGGAGTCGAACACGACGGTGCCGTTGTCGTCGAGCACCGGCACTTGGCCAAAGGGGCTGAGCTTGATGAATCCGGGTGCCTTGTGTGCGCCCTTCATCAGGTCGACCTCGACCAGTTCATGCGGCACGCCCAGCAGCGACAGGGCGAGCTGGGCACGGTGCGAGTGGCCGGACAGCGGGTGGCAGTGGAGTTGGATGGTCATGGTGGATCTCCTTGATGAGTACGTGGGGACAGGCCGTTCGCGGGCGGTGAAAAACCACCGTCCCCCCACGAACAGACGGGGGCGGCGTGCAGCGACAGGCAGATGGCGCGCGGCCCGCAGGCCGACAGCATCGCTTCAGGTCGGCTTGGGTGGGTCAGCAGCGGATAGACGCCACTGTGACCGAGCCGGCGTCTCGGCGGAATGCCTGCCGACGCCAAGTCAGTGTTTCCAATCCGGGAACAATCGGGTGCGAAGCACAGCGCTGCCCTGCCTTTCTGGTCGCAGCGCTTGCTGCCAACGACAGCGTCGAGGAGGCTGTGGTCGCTGTTGCCGGGAGTGCGTTTCGCTTCTCACTTAACGCACCGAGCGACTGCTAATGGTCCCAGGTAGTCGGATTCGACATGATCGCGCCCGACGGCAGGCGTTACGACAACCGAATGGAATTTCTTGAGGTGACACCCAGTGAACGGCTGGTTCTCGATCACGGGAAGGACATCGACGACGACCCCAATCAGACGCTCGACAAGCTGGATGGCGACCTGCAAACCATGACGGAGCGCGACGACGGCGACGATGATCTTACGCGCTGGCGTGACATGGTCACCATCAATACGCACCAGGCGGTCCGCGACGGCGAGCAGCTGGCCGCGCTGGCCAATACGGTCGTAAGCAACTATCAAAAGCACGGCAAGATCGTGCGCACGGATTCGAAGCCGCGGACACCGCAGCGGCCCGCCGAGCACTTCATCGCGGCCATCCTCGGCAATCCGGGACTGCTGGAGGCCGTGTTCGCGCGCGTCGTCCTGATCGACGGCGTCGCAGCGGTTGCCGTCTATTCGCACCGGATCTACGGCAAGGAGGCTGCTGCGTCCATGGGGGAATGGTTGAAGGCCAACGGCCCCTCCATCGAGAAGACGCTGATGGCCTGGGACACAATTCCACCACTCGCGGCTTTGCGATCGTTGCCGCAAAGCCAATGACGCGCAGGCGAGGCTTTTTCGGGTGCGCTCTGGTCGACGTCCAGAGGACGAGCTTCAAGAACCGAAATTGCGCGCATCCACGGTTGCCGGCGGTGCTGCAGAGATGGGCATGAGTGATCGCGCCACGATGTCGGCAACCGCATTGATGTCCGACGAGCGCCGGTCGATCGTGCCCATCAGGGTATTGGCGGTCTGATAGACATCGAACTCCGCATACAACTTGCCCGTGGCGCCCATGACACGCACACTGACGATCATCCTGCCGCCGCCGTTGCTGTAATCGGTGACCGCAAGCTGGAGCGTCACAGGCGTTCCGCCGCCCACGGGCTGCTGCACCCGTTCAAGCACGGCACCACTCAATCGATCGAGATCGCCCTGCGAAAACTGCCGGACGGACGACGTAACGGCAATGCGTTCGACCGCGAGCTTGCCGGCGGCGTCCTTGTCGAGTCGCTGCCGGGTCACAACGGTCGTTGATGTCGTTGCGCACGACGCCAGCAGGACGGTGGCGACCATCAGGGAGAGGATAGAATTAAATCGCATTGGTCGCTCCGGCAGTCGCCTCTCGAAGGGGTATTCGTCGTTCAGGGCCCGTGCCATCACCAAGCTATCGGATCGGAAGCGTTCAGATGGCGGCGGCGGGGACATGGAAGTCTACTACTGCGGAATCACGGTGAGGTAACCTGACCAACCGGCTTTACGCATCGCTCAATCAACGTCGCGAAGGACTTCCAATGGCTGATCTGCCCAACGTCAATGCACTCGAGATCGAGACCTTCAAGCGCATTGCGCAAGGCAGCGCCGATGGTCCGGTGTTCATGCTCAATCTCAACAAGTACCGGGCCGAGGCACACTACCCCAGTGGCCAGCTATACAAGGACTACATGGCCGTCCTGGACCAACTGCTGTTGCAGGTTGGAGGCAGGATCCTCTGGCGCACGGCCGTGCTGGGGCATGTCGTGGGCAACCAGGACATCGATGAGGCGCTCGGTGTCTGGTATCCAAGTCATCAGGCCTTTCTCAACCTGATGAGCGCACCTGCTTCCAGCGAAAACATGCGGCTACGGGCCCTTGCGGTCGAGCATGCCGATCTGCACCGGTGCCAGACCTATTGAACAGTGTTGATCGACGCCGCGCAGGCGAGCGCCATGTTGCACTGAGCGGGTCTCAGCGCTTGGAGCGGCTTGCAATCCAAATCCCCCAACTGTGCCGGCAGACACTTACCGTCGGACCCATGCCCAAGCACCGTCAAGGCTCACGCGCTGTCGCCGAATCCCAGTTTGAATACCTGCTCGTCGCGCATCGTCGCGCCCCCCTCGCGCAATCGCGCAAGCTCGGGCGCGGGTAACGCAACCGCCAGCAGTGGGTCGAGGCGGGCACGCAATTGCGCCGTATTCGGAAGTACTGCGTCGCCGGTACGCGCACGGACGGCGTCGTCGTGGCCGATGATGCGTGCCGCAGCGGTAAGACGTCCCTGCATGGCCGCCAGCAGCGCGAGCGGCGCGAACAGCCGATATTCGTCCCCCTCCTGAAGAAGAAGCCCATGCGCCGTACGTCCAGCAGCGACGGCCTCGTCGAGCCGGTTGAGCAGGATCAGGGCAATCATCACACTCGTGAACAAGTGTCCGGCTCCGGCGCGGGCACCGAGGGCGTCGAGCCGTACGATGGCGGCGCGCGCGTGTTCCAGCGCGGCCTCCGGCCGCCCGAGCAGAATCTCCACACCGGTGACGTTGCTCACCGCGTACTGCTCGCGCACCGGTTCTCCTCCCTCGCGACAAATCTCCACCTGCTGCTGCGCGCATACGAGCGCTTCCTCGTGGCGACCGAGTCGCGCGTACAACCAGCAGCGGGCGTACGCCAGAATGGCGCGTAACAATACGGGCCAGTCGGAGCGCACGAGCCGCGTCGCCTCGGCAACGGCCCATTCCATTTCCTGCAGCGAGCCAAAGCGCATGCCTTGTGCGGCAACGAGCACAAGCGCGTTGTAGCGCCGGCTGTCGTCACCCAACAACCCGTAAAGTTCTGCTGCCTGCAACGCCGCGTCAAAACTTTCGCGGCGCCTCGAATAGATGCCGAGCCTGGCCAGAGCGAGCTGGTACCGTGCCACCACGTCGCGCGGCGGTACTCCCCGATGCACATGCTGCCGCAACGCCAGACACCGTTCGAGGCCCTCGACCAGATGGCCGGTGGCCATCCAGACGTGATCTGAAACGCCCGCCAGCGGCACGACCAGATCGGCGCCTTCGGCAGCGGTGGCAACCCACCCGAGTGCGGCGCGGAGATTGTCGAGCTCAGCCACGAGGGCGACCGTATCCGCCGGCGTGGTTCGCCAGCGCCGACCCTCCTTCTCGTAAGCTGCGAGCAGCGCGAGCATCGCCTCGGCATGCCGTCGCAGCAGGCGCCCTGTCTCGCCGACCTCGGCAAGTCGCTCGAGCGCGTAGGCGCGCGCCGTTTCCAGCAGCCGGTAGCGCGGCACCGGATCGCCCTCGGCAAGGACGAGCGACTTGTCGACCAGCGCGCCGAGATGATCGAGCGCGGCCCAGGCGTCGATGTGTTCGCCGCTGGCGACGTGCTGGGCGGCCTCCAGCGTGAAGCTCCCGGCGAACACACCGAGCCGCCGGAATATGGTCTGCTCGTCCGGCGTCAGCAGGCCGTGACTCCATTCCAGCGTCGCGCGCAGCGTCTGATGCCGGCGCAGCACGACGCGCGAACCGGCAGTGAGTACGTTGAAGCGTTCGTCGAGCCGCGTGCGCAGGCCTTCGACGCCGAGCAGCGGCAGCCGCGCGGCGGCAAGTTCGATGGCGAGCGGAATGCCGTCCAGCCGCCGGCAGATCTCGATGACCACCGGCGCATGCGTGGGGGTCAAGGTGAAATTCGGATCGGCTCCCTGCGCGCGCGCGACGAACAATTCGATGGCCCCGGCC
Organism: Betaproteobacteria bacterium; assembly: GCA_031410015.1. Lineage (GTDB taxonomy): Bacteria > Pseudomonadota > Gammaproteobacteria > Burkholderiales > Casimicrobiaceae > VBCG01. The sequence continues at coordinate 15,357 of JANNYI010000487.1, forward strand.
CGAAACGCGTTCGCCGCGCCATCGTCGGCCGGTACCGCGAGCCCGCCGACGCGATAGATATGTTCTTCCGCCGTCTTCAGCGTTTCCTGGCTGGTGGCGAGAAAGCGCACCTGCGGCGCGGCGGCGCGCACCGATTCAATGAACTCGGCGACGGCATTGGTCAGGTGCTCGCAGTTGTCGAGCACGAGCAGCAATCGCTGCGATGCCAGGAGCGACGCCATGGCTTCGCGTGGCGAGCGGTCACCGGCAAGTTGCACGCCTAGCGCGCGGGCCACCGCCGATGGCACCAGCGCGCCGTCGCTCAATGCGGCCAACTCGACCCACCAGACCCCATCGGGAAAGTCGGCGGCCGATTCGACTGCGATATCCGCGGCCACTGCCTGCGCGACACGTGTCTTGCCGATGCCCCCGGCGCCGACGACCGTCACAACAGTGTGTTGGCGCAGCAGCGCCTTGATCGTCGCCAGATCCTCCGCACGGCCATACAGCGACAGCAGGTGCGTGGGCAGATTCGTGCGTGCTCGCACCGGTCCCGCCGCCGCGACCAACTCGGCGGGCGCGCTGCTCACGGGCGCCGTTTCCGGAGGAAGCGCATCGGCCCGTTCGACGGGAAGCTCGAAGCGATAGCCTCGTCCAGGAATCGTGGCGAGCGCGCCCTGACCCAGCACTTTGCGCAGCGTGGAGATCTGCACCTGCAGGTTGTTCTCCTCCACCACCAGGCCCGGCCAGACCAGCGACAGCAAGTCGTTCTTCGCGACCAGTTGCCCGGCCCGCTCGACGAGCACGACCAGCAGGTCCAACGCGCGCCCACCGAGCGCGACCGGCTGCCCGTCCGCGAGCAGGCACCGCTCCTCCGGCTCCAGCTCGAAACGGCCGAAACGGCGGGCGGGACGATGCGCATGCGTGGAGGCAGCGTTACTCAATCTTGGCTCCGGCTGTGATGGCCGAAGTCTATCCCGCAGGCGGCGCCCGCGGCACCAGCGCGACATCACGTTTAAGGCACGTTTAAGGCACGCTTCAGGACTGAAGGCGGGCTTAAGGCGGACATTGGCATCGTCGTCAACCCCGAAGGAGAGCCACCATGCAAGCCACGAGCCACACCCGCAACATCCTTGCCGCACTGGTCGTCGTGCTGGTCGCCGCTACGCTCATCGGCGCCACGGCCTGGACCCCCGTCAGGCAAGCGCCCGTCGCAGCGCCCACAGGCAAAATCGACACCCCGGCGCCGCTGGTCGGGACCGCCACCGGTGAATTCGACAACGGCGCCCCCGTCTACCGCTTTCCTGCCATCACCGTGACCGCGAGCCGAAGCGCGGAACTCGCCAAGATGGCGCAGGAAGAGCAGTTCGCGATGAAGTAACGACCGCCGCCAGTGCCGTCCCGCATTGGTACTTCATGCGGCCCGGCGCGTGGTTCCAAATCACTCTGGCGGCCCGGGCAACAGGAGTTTCAAGCCAATCAATGTCCGGTGTGGAGCGATTTCTGCGCCCGGCTCTTATGACCGGAGTTGGCCGGTCAGCGACCTTCAAGTCTGAACGTGGGCGGATTGCTCGTCGTCGGTCGCAGTTCGACCCACGCCAGCCATTGCGCCTGACAGAGACCGGACATTCAACGGCGAGCGCACTAGACGTTCGTCTACTGGATGACCTCATCGGCGCGTAGCAGCAACGACTGCGGGATCGTCAGGCCGAGTGCCTTCGCGGTCTTGAGGTTGATCACCAACTCGAACTTCGTTGGCTGCTCGATCGGGAGATCGCCGGGATTCGCGCCCCGGAGAATGCGATCGATGTAACGGGCATGCTGCCGTTCCAGCCTAGGATAGTCAGGACCATAGGACATCAGTCCGCCCGCTGCTGCGTATTCCCTTAAAGTGAATACGCCCGGTAGGCGATGTTTCAGCGCGAGCTCGGCAATCCGGCCGCGGTTCGAGAAGATTTGGAAGGTTGGCTCGAGCAGAAACGCCTGAACGCGCATGCCGACCATGGCGGGAAATGCCGCGTCCAAGTCGTCCTGACTCTGATACGGGAAGAATTGGAGCTCGACTCGAAGATCGCGCGCGGCGGCGCGCATAGCCCTTTCAAACCTTGCTTGTTGGTCGGGATCACCTTGCGGGCGGGCGAGCACCCCGATGCGATTTGCGGGGGGCAGTATCTCCTTGATCAACTCCAGGCGCTTGGCACCTGTTTCGGCCAGCATGCGGGACACGCCGGTAATGTTGCCGCCCGGTCTGGCGAAGCTCGTGATGAAACGCTCCTCCACAGGATCGAGTCCGCTGAAAATCATCACGATAGGTATGACAGAAGTTGCCTGCTTCGCGGCGAGAGTATCGAAACTCGAAAACGTCGCGATGACGTCAACATTCGCACGGACAAGATCCCGTGCAAGTCCAGGCAGCAGGTCGGCTTTTCCACCTGAGGCTCGCCGCTCGAAGACGATGTTCTGTCCCTCGATCCACCCGAGGTCGCGCAATGCCAGCACCCAGGCCCACTGCCTGAAATCGGCATCCGTCCGCATCGTCGCACTGCTAAGAAGCCCAATCCGGTAGATCTTCCCCGCCGGCTGGGCATTGGTGGCCAGCGGCATCGCGCAGAGGCCGAAAGCAACGCTGGACATGAATGCCCGCCGATCCATCGCTGGATTACCTCGTCGACAAATGGAGGTCCGGCCATACTACGCCTTCCGGCAGGGGTTCATGCCGGCCAGCGGGTGACTGCTTTCGGGATGCCTTCAGGGCGCTGCCGAATGTCTACAGTTGGCCGATCTCGGTCATCCGGCGCGGGATAAGACGAGCTGCGTGCTGCGGACCAGGTGACTCATGACCCGCTCTTTGCAGCGTCTGTTGTCCGCCCGAGTTGCGCCCGCAAGGCGTTGACGACCTCGGGCTCGCCGCGAATGCGGAAGAACGTCCCTGCATCATCCGCGCGCTCCTCCAGCACTTCGCAACTGTCAAAGATGCTCCCGCGCAGTTTCTGCTCCGACCACGCAAGAAATATTTCAGCGTCGACGAGATGGCGCCGGAAGAACTCCAGCAATGTCGCGCGCAGCATCTGAATGTCGCCGTCACGTCGCGCACTCAACACCATGCAATCGGGATACTGCCCGCGCAGCCTGGCTTCCATCGCGGCCTGAGCGTCCGCGTCGCCCACGCAATCGATCTTGTTGAAGACGCGAATGCGCGGCACGTCCTGCGCACCGATGTCGTCCAGCACTTCGTTGGTGACTGCAAGCTGCCGTTCGAAACCGGGATCGGCGGCATCGATGACGTGGAGGAGCAACGAAGCCTCCCTGGCCTCCTCCAGCGTTGACTTGAACGACGCGACAAGGTCGTGCGGCAGATTCTCGATGAAGCCGACCGTGTCGCTCAGCAGCACGCGTGGCACGCTCGCGGGATGGAGCGCGCGCACGGTCGTGTCGAGCGTTGCGAAGAGCTTGTTGGCGACCAGCACCTCGCTGCCGGTGAGCGCACGCATCAGGGTGGACTTGCCGGCGTTGGTGTAGCCCACCAGCGCCACCCGCGCCAGTCCCTGGCCGCCTTGCCGGCGTGCGCGCTGCGTCTTGCGCTCGGCATCCATCGCGTTGATTTCCTGCTGCAGCTCCTTGATGCGCTCGCGGATCTTTTGCCGGTCGAGCTCGCTGTGCGACTCGCCGGCGCCCCGGCCGCCGGTACCGCTGCGCTGTCGCCCCTTCGGCCCCGCCAGTTTGGCCTGTTCACGCAACCGCGGCCCCATGTAGCCAAGGCGCGCGATCTCCACCTGCGCACGCGCCGCAGGCGAGCGCGCGTGCCGATGAAAGATTTCCAGGATGACCATCGTGCGGTCCATCACTTCGCAGCCGGCCTCGATTTCGAGGTTGCGCGCCTGTGACGGCGAAATCTCATGGTCGACGAGGATGACATCGGCCCGGCGGGTCTCCGGATCGGCGGCCGATTGCACCGCCTCCTTCGCGCGGGCCGCGCCACTCTTCGTCGCCTTCCTGACGCTGGCGGGCTCTGACGAAGAATCGGGATCGGGCTCGCCTTCCACGAAGCGACGCAACTCTTGCCGCTTGCCCACCCCAAAATAGCCTGTCCGGTCGAACGAGGTGCGCTTCTGCGTGAACGTGCCCACGATGTCGAAGCCCAGCGTCTTGCCCAGACCGCGCAGTTCGTTCACCGACAGCTCGAACTCGATGTCGCTCACGTCAGGCCGTTGGACGGCTGCAACGACGGCACGCGGGGGCTTTTCCTTTGTTTCACTTTGCATGCGGAGAGTGTTCCTTGTAGTGGCGCGACCGCCACAAAGCCGATCATATAGCAGCGCGCAACTCCGCCCGGCGAACTCACCCGATCCTGTCGCACGCTTGCCGCCATTCGCGGCTCGCGTATACGACACTTTGTGCTAGCCTCGCCTGACGAAATTTGAAGGGTCGCGTTGTTTCCAGGCGTCCCGCCCACCCTGATGCGAATTTGCCTGCCTTCGTGGCGCAGCACCCTTGCCATCGCCATCGCC
>JANNYI010000488.1:0-3849 GCA_031410015.1 Betaproteobacteria bacterium
TCGGCGCGGGCCTCGGCAAAGGTATCGGCGCCCACGAACAGCGACCCCGAATACAGCGTGCCACCTGACGGCAGCTGGTCGTAGCGGTCCCGCATCATCCCCACCTCCGCCGAGCCGCCGACATAGACGCCGGAACCGAGGATGTCGGGCAATGCGAGCACGCGGTTGTAGTACATGGCGCGGCCGAAGGCGAATTCGCGCCCGGCGAACTGATTGAGGCGAAAGCCCGACAGCCGCAGCGGACCGCCCAGCAGGAACGACTCGTAGGCGGGCATGCCGGACCCCAGGTCCGATCCACCGGCGGCGTGCAGGGCTACGGTGTGCGCACCCCATGACCTTGCTGCGCCGCCACGCGCTTCGAGGCGCTGATAGTTGAGCGCGGAACCCAGCGCCGTGGTGGCCGCGTAGAACGATCCGCTCGCCGAATAGCCGCCGCGTGGATACCACGGATGGTCGAACTGGTCGACCGCGAACGTGACGCGCGGGCCGGCCGTCAGTTCGCGCACCGTCGGCAGCACTGGATCACCGGTTTCCACCCGCGCATTGACCTGCGTCCACTGCAGGCCGGCGCGCGCGTTGCCGAAGGTGCCCACGGTGGCGCCGCCATCGAATCCGGCGCGCGCGAAGCCCACGAGGTACTGCGCGACCTTGTCGTCACCCAGGAACACGCCGCGCGACACCTGCCCCACCTGCCCGTACAGCGACCCGAACCAGACGCCGGCCTCGTGCAGCGGCTGGTAGAACTCCGTGTTGAGGTGCGTGTCCTGCCCGACCTGCGCCTCGATCAGCCATTCGCCGCCCAGCCGGTTGAGCCAGCTGCGGCGATACTGCACCAGCAGGTTGAAGGCGTTGTCGCCCTGGAAGTCGCTTTCGAGGCCGATGCCGAAGCGCAGGTAATCGCCGCCCCACGACTTTTCCCTGGGCGTGATCACCATCGCCCGCGGACCGCCGTCGCCCGTGATGTGATAGCCCACGCTCTCGAAGTCGCCACGGCCGTAGATACGCCGCAGGTCCGCGCCGATCGTCTCCTCGGACAGCGGTTCGCCTGGCTTGCTCTGCACCAGGCCGCGCAGCACTTCGGGATTGGTGCGCTCCAGTCCCGCGAAACGGATTTCCTCGACGGTGCCCAGCGTCTTGCTGGCGGCGACCTGCGTCGCGCGCAACGCGGCGTATTGCTCGGGCGGGAGGCTGTAGCGCGCCAGCGACGACGCGAGCTTGCGCGTGGCGTCCTCGCCCAGGCGAATGGCATCGGCGGATCGCGCAAAGCTGCTGGCCGAAATCGTGCCGAGGGCAGGTTCGATCAGCACGTCGCGCGGACCCATGCTCTTCAACTGCTGGTCGACCGTTTGCTTGCCCAGAAAATTGATCAGCTGGCCGGCCACCGACAGCGCGGACGTGATCTCCTTGCGCGTCAGCGGCGGCGTGGAGATGTTGACCGCGATCACGACATCGGCGCACAGCTTGCGCGCCTGGTCGATCGGCAGGTTGTTGGCGATGCCGCCGTCCACGAGCAGGCGGCCGTCGATCTCCACCGGCGCAATGGCGCCGGGCACGGCCATGCTCGCCCGCATCGCCTCGGCCACGCTGCCGCTGCGCAACACCACCGAATCGCCGGTCTCGATGTCGGTGGCCATGGCCTCGAACGGAATCGGCAGCTTGCGAAAGTCGCTGATGCCGATGGCCGGCTCCGCCAGCACGCGGAAGAATGCCTCGATCGAGACGCCTGCGATCACGCCCTTGGGCAATGCGAGGCCACCGTCCTTGACGCCGTACTCGGGCGCGAACAGCGTCTTGTAGTCATCGATCTTGCGCCGCATCGAAATTTCGTCGCGTGGAGGCTGGTCGCGAAACATCGCGTTCCAGTCGGCGGCCAGGACCAGCTCCTCCAGCCTCTTGGGCGGGGTTCCGGATGCAAACGTGCCACCGACGATGGCGCCCATGCTGGTGCCGGTGACGCAATGGATCGGGATGCGCATCTCATCCAGCACCTTGAGGACGCCAACGTGCGCGATGCCGCGCGCGCCGCCACCGGACAGCGCGAGGCCGATGCGGGGCGGCGCGCCTGCAGCCGGGGCCGTCGCCGACTGCGCGGACGCCATGACGTGATGCACCGACGTGGCCAACATCACCGCTGTCGCGAGTACGCGTCTCGCGGTCTTCCATCCCGATACCGCCATGTCGATCTCCCTGCTCCTGCGCACGACTGCCCGAATCCGTGAATCCGTAGGCGAGGCTTCAGCCTCGCGGTGAGATCGCCGCATTGCTCGCGCGAGGCTGAAGCCTCGCCTACCGAAGGATCATCCCTGCATCAGCGCGGTGCCGCGCCCTCGATCTGCTTCGCCATCTGCGCGTACTGCGCGTTGTCGGGATCGAGTTCGCGCAACTGCCTGACGTAGTCGAGCGCGGGACCGCGCTGCCCCGAGCGCGCGTTGTACAACGCCAGCGCCGACAGAATGTCGCGATCGTAGGGATGGCCGGCCAGCGCGGCCTCCAGCACCTTCATGCCCTGCGGCTGTTGGCCCGCGTCCATGAGCGCCACGCCATGAACATACGCATAGCGCGCATTGCGCGGGTCGAGTCGCGTGGCCTCCGCAAGCATGCCCAACGCTTCCGCGCTGCGCTTCTGTCGCACATACACGAGCCCCAATGCATGCCGGAGCGCGCCGGCCTCCGGCGCCTTGGCGATGCCCTCGCGCAGGACTGCCTCGGCTTCGCTGTCGACGCCGCGCGCGCGATACAGGTCGGCGAGATTGGCATAGCCCTGCACGTAGGTCGGATCGACTTCGATTGCCTTCCGATACTCGGCAACCGCGCCTTCCACATTGCCACGCATCGAGTAAAGCTGCGCGAGCCGGCTGCGTCCTTCGGGCCGATCCGCGTTGTAGACCTGAACCGCAATGAACTCCTCCAGGGCGCGGTCGAAACGCGGGCGATCGTCCACCGGCAGTCCCGCCTCGCCCGGACCGGCGAGACCAAATGCCGCCTCGATGCGCACGGCGCGTGCCGGATCGCCCAGCATCCGCGGCAAATAGCGCTGCCGGGTGGGAACGTCCATGCCCGCCAGCACTTCGACGGCGGCGAGGCGCACGGAGGCATCGGCATCGTTCAGCGCGCGCGTGACCGCGGGCAGCGTGCTCGGCGACATCAGCGGGCCGAGGCGGCTGATGGCGCTGGCCCGCACGATCGCGGGTTGCGCCCTGTCGTCGATCAACGCCAGCAAGGCACCGCGGGCGCCGGGCGCACCCGCCGTGCCCGCATGCAGCGCCTCGGCAAACTGCTGGTAACCCACAGGCACCTTGCCGTTCCACTGCAGAATGGCGGCGGCCGACCATTGCGGCGTCTGCTTCACGTGACAGTTGTTGCAGGCGTTGGGGATGCCGAGCTTCACCGTGAGATCGGGGCGCGGCACGCGCATCGAATGATCGTGCCGCGGGTCCACCACCATGTAGGTAGCGGTTGGCATGTGGCACGACGCACAGGCCGCGCCGGGCGTGCCTGCCGTGTGGTGCGTGTGCTTCTCGCTGTCGAACTTCGCGGGCAGGTGGCATTGCGCGCACACGGCATTGCCCGGCGCCTTCAGCTTGAGCGAATGCGGATCGTGGCAATCGGAACAGGTGACGCCCTGCGCATGCATCCTGCTTTGCACGAACGAACCCCAGTTGTAGACCTCGTCGCGCATCTGCCCATCATTCCAGTAGAGATTCTCGTCAAGCAGCGCGAGGCGGTGCGTGTCCAGCGGCGGCTTGCCGTGGACAAAGTCGTCGGAGATGCGCGCTGCGCGGCCGTGGCAGCGCGCGCAGGTATCGATCTCGCGCGACGACGTGCGCGGCACGCTGCGGCGCGCGTTGC
>JANNYI010000489.1:0-5411 GCA_031410015.1 Betaproteobacteria bacterium
GGCGGCGACCATCGGGTTGTCGACGCACATCAATGCGAGCTCGGCGACAGGCCAGCCTTCGGCGCGCAGCTTGTGGAATTCGGAGATCTTTTCTTCGAGCGGACAGCCCGCGAGCGCGACGCCGAACAGGCTCTTCTTGAACGGCGCCGCCGGCGGGCTGCCGTCGGGCATCTTCTTTTCCAGCAACCCGGTTGAACACGAATCCTTGCCCTGCTCGTGGCACCAGATGCAGTAGTGCGCCTGGTCGAGCCCACCGACGAGATCGGTGCCGGGATCGGTGAGCGCAAAGCCGTCGCGGCGCCGCAGCGGGTGATCGGCGGGTTGTGCCCACGCCGGCACGCCGGCCACCGTGGTGGCCGCGATTGGCACGAGGTGCATGAAATCGAGCTTGCGCGGCGCGCGAAACAACACGCCACCGCGCGTGGCGGCGCGACCGGCAGGCGTGTGCGCGGCCCATGCGGCAAACCGCTGCGCCGCGTCGAGCTGCTCCGCGTGCGCGGGTTCATCCGCCAGCCAGCGCGTGACGGCATGGGCAAAGGCCAGTTCGGACCACGGCTCGCCAAGGGCGGCTTCGAGTTGTCGCCGCAGCGCCGGCCCGTCGAAGGTGGCCGCCACATCGGCCTTGAATGCGTTCATGGCCTTGCGCTGCACGAACTGTCGCTTGACGGCGAACAGCGGCGCCAGCTCGTGATGCCGCGCTTCGAGCGCGCGGACGGCTGCGCCGACAGCGAAGAGGTCGGCCAGATAGTCCTCGAGGTGCGGCGCGACGGCCAGCAGCAGGTCGGCCTCGGCGCGCCCGGCCAGCGCCTCCGGCGCCGCGCGCGCGGCGTCGAGCCGGGCCGCCAGCGCGATATCCGCGGCGGCGAGGTGCGCATGGAATGCGGCATCGACGCGCGCGGCCCCTTCGATCGAATGAAGGTCGGCAAACGTGAGGCCGTGGGCAAGTTTGAGCATGGCGTTTCGGGAACCGGGCATGGACAACGCGATTTCGGCGTCCAAAAACCGTCGATTTTACCCCGTCGCCCCGTCGCGCCGGCTGCGACACGGGGGCATATGCTTATGGAGTCCGCGGCTTGCGGTAATCTGTGCCTTGGTCGCACGCGTGCCATCCGGTTGCGCGCGCCGCCGGGTCAACCGTCGGGCGTGGCGCGGCGTTCATGGCGCCTGTCCCCTTCCATCCTTCCGGAGTTCGCATGTCTTTTGCAGTCCGCGCCGTCCTTGCCCTGCTTGCGCTCGCCGCAGCGTTGCCCGCGCTCGCGCAGCCGATCCGCCTCGGCGAATTGAACAGCTACAAGCAGTTTCCCGCCTTCCTCGAGCCCTACAAGAAGGGGATGGAGCTGGCACTGGACGAAGTCAACGCCGCCGGCGGCGTCATGGGGCGGAAGCTGGAGATCATTTCCCGCGACGACAACGGCACGCCGGGCGATGCCGTGCGCGTGGCGGATGAACTCGTCACGCGCGAGAAGGTGTCCATGCTGATGGGGACGTTCCCGTCCAACGTCGGCCTCGCGGTCGCGGATTTCGCCAAGCAGCGCAAGGTGCCGTTCCTGGCCGCCGAGCCGCTCTCCGACAAGCTGGTCTGGGACAACGGCAACCGCTACACCTACCGGCTGCGCGCCTCGACGTTCATGCAGACGGCCATGCTGGTGCCCGAGGCGGCCAAGCTCAACAAGAAGCGCTGGGCAATCGTCTATCCCAACTACGAATACGGGCAGTCGGCCACGGCGGCCTTCAAGAAGCAGATGATCTATCGCCAGAGCGGCGGCCTCGAATTCATCGAGATTGCCGTGCCGCTGGGCAAGATCGAGGCCGGCGCGGTCGTGCAGGCGCTGCTCGACGCGCAGCCGGACGCGATCTTCTCATCGCTGTTCGGCGCCGACCTCGCGCGGTTCGTCCGCGAAGGCCAGCTGCGCGGCCTCTTCAAGGATCGCCCGGTCTTCAACCTGCTCGGCGGCGAACCCGAATACCTCGATCCGCTGAAGGACGAGGCTCCGGTGGGCTGGTACGTCACCGGCTATCCCTGGTATGCGATCGAGACCCCGGCACACCGGCGTTTCCGCGATGCCTACCAGAAGAAGTTCAACGACTATCCGCGGCTGGGTTCGGTCGTCGGTTACAGCACGGTGATTGCGGCCGCCGCGGCGTTGAAGCGCGCCGGCTCCACCGATGCCGAGAAGATCGTGACGGCGATGTCCGGGCTGGCTTTCGACACCCCGTTCGGCAACGTCACGTTCCGGGCGATCGACCACCAGTCGACGATGGGCGCCTACGTCGGGCGCACGGCCGTCAAGGACGGCAAGGGCATCATGGTCGATTGGCGCTACGCGGACGGCAAGGACTACCAGCCGGACGACGCGGACGTGCGCAAGCTGCGACCGCAGTAACGAGGTGTCGCTGCCGTCGTTCCTGTTGCAGTTGTTGAACGGGCTGTCGTCGGCATCGGCACTGTTTCTGGTCGCAGCGGGGCTGACGCTGATCTTCGGCGTCACGCGCATCGTCAATTTCGCGCACGGTTCGCTCTACATGCTGGGCGCCTACGGCGCCTACGGCATCGGCGCATGGCTGGCGGATCAGTTCGGGCGCGGTGGCGCCGCCTTCTGGGGCGGCATCCTCGCGGCGGCACTCCTTGTGGCGCTGATCGGCGCGCTGATCGAGGTGCTGCTGCTGAAGCGCCTGTACGCGGCCCCGGAGCTGCTGCAATTGACCGCGACCTTCGCGGTCGTGCTGATCGTCCGCGACGCGGTGCTTGCCATTTGGGGCGCGGAGGACCTGCTGGGTCCGCGCGCGCCGGGCCTCGACGGGGTCGTGTCGCTCTTCGGCCGGCCGGTGCCCGAATACGACCTTTTCCTGATCGTGCTCGGGCCGGTCGTGCTCGTGGCGCTCACCTGGCTTGTCACGCGCACGCGCTTTGGCGTGCTGATCCGCGCCGCCTCGGAGAACCGGACGCTGGCCGCAGCACTCGGCGTCAACCAGGCCCTGCTCTTCACCGCGGTGTTTGCGCTGGGTGCGTTCCTGGCGGGGTTGGCCGGTGCGCTGCAATTGCCGCGCGAACCGGCCAATCTCAACATGGACCTTTCCATCATCGCCGAGGCCTTCGTCGTCACCGTGGTCGGCGGACTGGGATCGATTCCCGGCGCGTTTGTCGCCGCCATGCTGATCGGCCTGTCGAAGGCGCTGTGCATCGCGCTGGGCACCGTTGACGTCGGCTTCACGACGATTGCGTTCCCCAAGCTCACGCTGGTGGCCGAATTCGTCCTGATGGCGATCGTGCTGGCGGTGAAGCCGCAGGGACTCTTCGGACAGCCGCCCACGCCGGCGGCCACGACGGCCTTGCCGGAGCAGCGCGAACTGGTGACGCCTCTGCGCCGGCGCGAGACGGTCATCGCGGTCGTGCTGTTTGCAGCGATGCTGGCCCTGCCGTGGCTGCGCGACGAATACACGCTGGTGCTCGCCACGGACATCCTGATCGCCGCGCTCTTCGCCGCCAGCCTGCAGTTCCTGCTGGGCACCGGCGGCATGACCTCCTTCGGTCACGCGGCCTACTTCGGCATCGGCGCGTATGCGGCGGCGCTGGCCGTCAAGGCCGGCCTGCCGATGCTCGCGGCGCTGGCGCTGGCGCCGCTCGCCGCGCTGGCGGCGGCCGTGGTCTTCGGATGGTTCTGCGTGCGCCTGTCCGGCGTCTATCTCGCGATGCTGACGCTGGCATTCGCGCAGATCGTGTGGTCGATCGCGTTCCAGTGGGACGCCGTCACCGGTGGCTCGAATGGCCTGATCGGCATCTGGCCGGCGCCATGGCTGGCGCAGCGTACGGCGTTCTATCTCTTCTGCCTCGTGCTGGTCGCCGCCGCATTCGCGTTGCTGGTGCTGCTGCGCCAGACGCCGTTCGGCTACGCGCTGCGCGGCGCGCGCGACTCGCCGCTGCGGGCCGCCGCGAGCGGCATCGACGTGCGGCGCACGCAATGGACGGGCTTCGCGCTCGCAGGCCTCTTTGCCGGCCTCGCCGGCGGCTTGTTCGCGTTCTCCAAAGGCAGCATCTCGCCGGAGTCGCTCGCCATCCCGCGCTCGGTCGATGGCCTGGTCATGGTGCTGCTGGGCGGCCTCAATGCGCTGTTCGGCCCCCTGCTCGGTGCCGCCGCGTTCACGTGGCTGGCGGATGCGCTGGCGCGCGCCACCGACTATTGGCGCGCGGCGCTCGGTGTACTCATCCTGCTGCTGGTGCTCGGGTTTCCGCTGGGGATCGGCGGCGCCGTGGCACGCGTGATACGCAAGCGGAGCCGCGCATGAAGACGCCCGTGCTCGAGGCGCGGCACCTGACGAAGGTCTTTGGTGGCGTGCGCGCGGTCGACGACGTTTCGTTCGCCGTGGCGGCGGGCGAACGCGTGGCATTGATCGGTCCCAACGGCGCCGGCAAGACCACCTGCTTCAACCTGCTCAACGGCCAACTGGCGCCCGACGGAGGCACCGCCATGCTCTCCGGCAAGCGGATCGACGGCCTTGCCCCGCAGGCGATCGCCCGGCTTGGCGTCGGACGCACCTTCCAGGTGGCCGCCACGTTTCCTTCGATGACCGTGCGCGAGAACGTCATGCTGGCACTGCTGGGGCGGGCGCGCCAGGATGGCCATCTCCTCACGTCCGTCATGCCTGCCGCCGGCATCGCGGCGGACGCCCTCCTGTCGCGCGTACGCTGCGAAGAAATCGCGTCGCGCCATTGCGCGGCGCTGGCCTATGGCGACGTCAAGCGCGTGGAACTCGCGCTGGCGCTGGCCGGTCGCCCGCAGTTGCTGCTGATGGACGAGCCCACCGCCGGCATGGCCCCCGATTCGCGCGCCGAGCTGATGGAAGTGGCGAGCACGATCGCGCGGGAGGATCGCATCGCCGTCCTGTTCACCGAGCACGACATGGACGTGGTATTCGGCTTTGCCGATCGGGTGCTCGTTCTCGATCACGGGCGCGTGATCGCCGCGGGGACACCCGACGCGGTGCGAGCCGATCCGCAAGTGCAGGCGGTGTATCTGGGGGATCCGGTCGCAGGACCTTAAGCGGCTGGCGGCAGCCGCTTGTCGTGGCGTGGAGCGTCGCCTGATCTGTTTTTCGCGTCGCGGTGCGGGGCGAAAGCCCCCACGGATGACGCTGGTTGGAAGCACGTGCGCCGGCTGCGGAGCTGGCTGTGCGCTGCCTGTGTGCGCGCGGTGCGCTGGCTGCGGAGCGGTAGGCGAGGCTTCAGCCTCGCAGGCGCGGCACGAGGCTGAAGTCTCGTCTACACGGTTTACGGGGCAGCAAGGTCCGCACCCGAAAGGCATCTCCACGGCCGTGGCGAGCGGCGGGCCGCGCGGGGCGGGCGCATTGGAGCCGCGTGGGCGGGCGCGAGTGGCAAAAAGCAGTGATCGGCTTCATCGACTCGCCGGCTTTTT
>JANNYI010000490.1:0-1383 GCA_031410015.1 Betaproteobacteria bacterium
CGAAAGGGGCCATCGATACGATGACCCCTTTCGTGGCCGCGTAATGCACCCACACGCCCGGCGAACCCAGTTGCGCCGCGCCGGACGAGACGTTTACGATCGAACCCCCACGGCCCCCGTGGCGGGTGGACATGCGCCGCACCGCTTCGCGCGCCGCCAGAAATGCACCAACGATGTTGGTGCGCACCAGCGTGTCGAGCATCGCTGCTGTCACCGTCTCCAGCCGCCCCACGCTGCCGACGATGCCGGCGTTGTTGACGAGCAGTTCGAGCGGACCCAGCGCATCGGCAGCGGCAAAGCCGCGAACCAGCGCCGTCTCATCGGTCACATCGGCGCGGATGGCCAGTGCGGCTCCGCCAGCCGCGACGATATCCGCAACCACGGCTTGCGCCTCGGCCTCGCGTTCGCGAAAGAAGATCGCGACCGGATAGCCACGCGCGCCCGCGAGGCGTGCCGTCGCGGCGCCGATGCCGCGGCTGCCGCCGGTGACAAGGCACACGCCCCGCTTGCGTCCCCCCGTCGCGTCAGACACTCAGGTACTCCGACAACACCCGTTCGTTGCCTACGAGCTCGGCGCTGGTGCCAACAAAGCAGACCTCGCCTTTCGACATCACGTAGTGACGGTCGCCCAGGTCGAGCGCGACCCGCAGATTCTGCTCGATCAGCAGCACCGACAACCCTTCCTTCTTCAGCGAACGCAGCACCTTGACGATCTCCTCGACGATAATGGGTGCCAGTCCTTCCGACGGTTCGTCGAGCAAGACCAACTTGGGATTGAGCATCAGCGCCCGGGCAATCGACAGCATCTGCTGTTCACCGCCGGACAGTTGGAAGCCGAGATTGCGGCGCCGCTCGCGCAGCCGCGGAAACAAGCCGTAGGCCTTCTCGAGGTCCCAGTGACCGCCGTCACCACGGCGCGCCGCCACCGTCATGTTCTCCTCGACGGAAAGGCTCGGAAAAATCCCGCGCTCCTGCGGCACGAAGCCGAAGCCCATGCGGGCGAGGCGATGCGGCGCCATTCCCGCCACGCTCTTGCCGTCGTACTCGATGCGGCCGGGTCGAGGCGCCAGGTAACCCATGATCGTGAGCACCGTCGTGGTCTTGCCGGCGCCGTTGCGGCCCAGAAGGCAGGCCACCTCGCCGCGCGCGACGCGCAACGACACGCCGTGCAGCACGTGGCTGTCGCCGTAATACGCGTGCACGCCATCGAGTTCGAGCATCAGTGCGCCAGCCCGAGATAGACGTCGCGCACCGCCTGGTTTTCCCGTATCGCCGCCGGCGGTCCGGAGGCCAGCACTTCGCCGTAGTAGAGCACCGTGATCACATGCGCGAGGGAAAACACCACCTTCATGTCGTGCTCGATCAGCAGTACGCCGAGCTGCG
>JANNYI010000491.1:0-5943 GCA_031410015.1 Betaproteobacteria bacterium
CACGAGGCCGCACCGAATGTGATCCGCACTGACCACCTGATGTCCTCCGCGCATATCACCGTCAACGAGAAGGCCTTTACCGCGTTGCCGGCCGACATGCAGAAGCTGATGACGGACTGCGCCGTCGATGCGGTGCAGAACACGCGCAAGACCGCGCAGGCAGAGACCGAGGATGTCGTGAAGAAAATGTCGGCGGAAGGCGCGAAAGTCACGGCGATTGACAAGGCGCCGATCCAGCAACGCGCGAAGGAAGGGGTCGCCAAGATGGAGAAGGACGGCGCCTGGACGTCCGGCATGTGGGACCAGATCCAGAAGCTCTGACCGGATGCTGACCAATTTCAAGCGCCTGCTCGATCGCATCGGTACGGTCGAGCAGGCGGTGGGGATCGGCCTGATCCTGCTTATCGTCGTTGCCATCACGGTCCAGGTTTTCACGCGCTATGTTCTGGGCCGCCCACTCGCCTGGGTCGAGGAGTCCGCAACCTACGCCTTCATCTGGATGGTCTTTGTCGGTGCCAGCGTCGGCCTGAAACTTGGTCGCCATATCGTGATTGAAACCTTTGGCAGGTTCTTGCCGATGCGTGTCGCCGCGGCACTGCGAACGATCGTGTGGACGCTGGTGCTGATGACGCTGATCGTACTGATCGATCAGGGCATCAAGGTGATGGGCGTGGAGGGCCGGTCGAAGACGATTTCGCTGCCCGTCGAGTTGCCGCGCAGCTGGTTTTATTCGCTGCCGCTCACGGTTTCCGCAGCATCCATGGCCTTGACCACCGTCTTTCTGCTGTTGCAGGAACTGGTCGCGCTCTTCGGGCGGCGGCCGTCCCCGCCGGCGCCCAACTCGGTGATCATATGACGTTGATGTTGCTGTTCGGCATGTTTGCAGTGCTGATCGTGTTCGAGGTACCGGTGGCGTTTGCAATGGCGCTGTCGGCAATTGCCGCGATCGTGTTCACTCAGCCGGTGCCGGTATCGATCGTCGTGCAGCGGATGGGCACCGGCCTCGACAGCTTCGTGCTGATCGCCATCCCCCTGTTCGTGCTCGCAGGACACCTGCTCAATCGTGCCGGCATCGCTGACCGCATCTTTGAGTTCGCCGACGCCATGGTGGGCCACATCCGCGGCGGCTTGGCGCACGTCAATGTGCTGGCCAGCATGATTTTCGCCGGCATGAGCGGTGTCGCACAGGCCGATGCGGCGGGACTGGGCGTGGTCGAGGTCAAGGCGATGCGCAAGGAGGGCTTCGATCCGGCGTTCGCCGCCGCGGTCAGCGCCGCCTCGGCGATCATCGGCCCGATCATTCCGCCCTCAGTGATCATGGTCGTGTACGCGGTGATGGTGCAGGCGTCGGTGGCCGACATGTTCCTGGCGGGATTCCTGCCGGGCATCCTGATGGGTGGCGCGCTGATGGTCACCATCTACTGGCTGGTGCGTACCGGGCGCGTGTACGCGCCGCCCGTGAAGAAGATGTCGTATCCCCGACTGGGCAAGACCTTCGTGCGCGCGCTGCCTGCGCTGATGGCGCCCATCCTGTTGACCGTGGGCCTGCTGGCCGGCGTGGCCACGCCGACAGAGCTGGGTGCGCTTACGGTGGTCTACGCCGCAGCCCTGGGTTTCGTGCAGCGCGAACTGACCGTCCGCGACGTATTCGAGGCCATGCGCGAAACGCTGATCACCTGCGGCGTGCTGGTGTTCATCATCGCCTGCGCAGTTCCTTTCGGCTGGGTCGTGGCCACGTCGCAGGCGCCGATGAAACTCGCTGCGTTCATGATGTCGATCTCGGATAACAAGTATGTGATCCTGGCGATCATCAACATCGGGCTGCTGGTCATCGGCTGCTTCATGGAAACCACGGCGATCCTGCTGATTGCCACGCCCACGCTGTTCCCGCTGATCGTGGCGCTTGGCGTCGACCCCGTGCACTTCGGCATTATCCTCGTCGTCAACCTGCTGATCGGCACGCTCACACCACCGTTTGGCGTGATCCTGTTCATCATGATGGACATCGCCAAGATCAGCCTCGCGCAGATCTCGCGCGCCGTGCTGCCGTTCTATATCCCGCTGTTCTTCACGTTGCTGGTGATCACGTACTGGGCGGACTTCGTGCTGGCAGTGCCTCGCTTCTTCGGCAAGCCGGGATAGCCGGCGCCATGCAGCGACTGCTGATCTATCAGTCGTTATGGGCCATGGAGCAGCGGCGTCCGGATGGCTTCGAGTGGTCGCTGGACCAGAAACTCGAAATGATCCGGCAAGCCGGCTTCGACGGCGCCGGTGTGCGTTTCTTCGATCGAGCCTATGCGCGCGAAGTGACCACGGCGCTGCGGGGCTGGGGCGGGTCGTGGCAGGCGCAGTGCTATCCGCGCACGGTCGATGAGCTCAAGCCGATCCTGGACAACGTTGCCGAGTTTGGTGCCGACCACCTCAACCTGCAGGCGGACGTGCGTCCGCACAGCATTGCGGAGTGCGTGCCATTGATCGATGGCTGGCGGCGACTTGCGGCCGAGGCTGGCGTGCCGATGCACCTCGAAACGCATCGCGATCGCATGACCACGGACCTGTATTTCACCCTGCGTCTGCTTGATCGCTATCCCGACCTGCGACTCACCGGGGATCTGTCGCACTACGTCGTGGGCCGCGAGTTTGCCTGGCCCATTTCAGACGAAAACCACCGACTGATGCATCGGATCATCGACCACTGCTGGGGCTTCCATGGCCGGGTGGCCAGTCGCGAGCAGATTCAGGTGCAGTTGTCCTTTCCCCACCAGCGTGATTGGCTCGATCTCTTCATGGGTTGGTGGGAGTACGGCTTTCGCAGCTGGCGCCGCCGTGCGCCCGAGGATGCGACGCTCACCTTTCTATGCGAGCTCGGGCCGAAGGAGTACGCGATGACAGGCCCCGACGGCTACGAACTGTCTGACCGCTGGCAGGAGGCGCAACTGATGATGCGCATAGTGCGCGCGTTGTGGCAGAAGCTGGAAGCGGAACCCGCGCCCTAACAGGAACGCGCCGTGTGGCGAGCTTTTACAGGACCCTTCGTCCTTGTCCTGCACACCGCTTCGCTTCCGCGCCACTAGCCGGCGCCAGGTGCCCGCTTGGCCGCGACCGTGCGTGTCCAGACCGCGCATCGATCAGTTGAACAGGAAATAAATCACGACCAGAATGATCGCGGGTACTCCAAGAAACCAGCCAAGTGCGTATTTGCCCATGGTCTTTCTCCCAGGCGAAATCTCGATTGCATCGTCGGCTTTCCGGGCCTCCCGGACACTAGGCGAGCATCCCAATCCTGCGTAAGACACGACCTTACTGTCAGGATCGCGATCAGGATCGGCGCCACGCGATCCCGCTGCCTTGCCCGCTGGCGTATCATCAACGATCATTGCGCTCCCCCATTTTTTCGTGACCTCTCCTCTTAACGTCGTCGTTCTCGCCGCCGGTCAGGGCAAGCGCATGCGCTCCACGCTGCCCAAGGTGCTGCACCCGCTGGCCGGCCGACCGCTGGTGATGCATCTGCTGGACGCCGCACGCACGTTGAAGCCGCGTTCGCTGTTGGTGGTTGTCGGTGTCGGCGCCGCCGCCGTACGTGGTGCGCTCGCAGCGCCCGACCTCCAGTTCGCCCTGCAGGATCCGCCGCGCGGCACCGGCGACGCCACGCGCGTGGCGCTCGATGTGCTGCCGCCCGACGGCATCACGCTGGTCACCATCGGCGACCTGCCGCTGGTACCCGCCGCTGCGCTCGCGGCGCTGGTCGAGGCCGCCGCCAAAGGCCAGCTGGCGGTGTTGACCGCGCACGTTCCCGATCCGGCGGGCCTGGGCCGTATCGTCCGCGATGCCGCGGGCCGCGTCCGCGCCATCGTCGAGGACCGCGATCTCGCCCCCGCCCAGCGCAAGTTGGATGAAATCAACACAGGTGTGATGGCGGCGCCCACCGCGCTGCTGCGGCGCTGGGTTACGGCACTGAAGCCAGACAACGCGCAAAACGAGTACTACCTCACCGATATCGTCGCTGCCGCGGTGGCGGACGGCATTGCCGTCGTGGCGCATGCGGCCCCGGACGAGCGCGATGTGCGCGGCATCAACGATCAGGAACAGCTTGCCGCGGTCGAGCGCATCCTGCAGATGCGTCAGGCGCAAGCGCTGATGACAAGCGGCGTGGCGCTGGCCGATCCGGCGCGGCTGGACGTGCGTGGCGCGCTGGCCTGCGGCAGCGATGTGCGCATCGATGTCGGCTGCGTGTTCGAGGGCAAGGTGCGGCTCGGTGACGGTGTCAGCGTCGGCCCCTACTGCGTGCTGCGCGACGTTGTCGTCGCCAGCGGCACGGCCATCGCCGCGTTTTCGCATCTGGACGGCGCCACGGTGGGCGCCAATGCGCGCATCGGCCCGTTTGCCCGGCTGCGCCCCGGCACCACGCTGGCCGACGACGTGCACATCGGCAACTTCGTCGAGGTGAAGGCCAGCACGCTGGGCGCGGGCAGCAAGGCCAATCATCTTGCGTACATCGGCGACACGACGATGGGCAGCCGCGTCAACTTCGGCGCCGGCGCCATCACCGCCAACTACGACGGCGCGAACAAGCACGCCACCGTGATCGGCGACGACGCGTCGATCGGCTCCAACTGCGTGCTGGTGGCGCCGGTCACCATCGCGCCAGGCGCCACCATCGGCCGCGGCAGCACCATTGCGCAGGATGCGCCACCGCAGCAGCTCACCGTCGCGCGCGCGCCGCAGGTGTCGGTGCCGGGCTTCCAGCGCCCGGTCAAGCCGGCCAAACCCTCCACCAAGGACTGATCGCCTCATGTGCGGCATCATCGGCGCGTCATCGCTGCGCAACGTTGTTCCCATGCTGATCGACGGCGTGCGCCGCCTCGAATATCGCGGCTACGACTCCACCGGGCTCGCCGTCATCCATGGCGGCGCCACGCCGGTGCTGGAACGCCTCGTGTCCACCGCGCGCGTGGCCGACCTTGCGGCGCAGGCCGAGGCGCTCAACCTCTCGGCCACCACCGGCATCTCGCACACCCGCTGGGCCACGCACGGCGCGCCCACGCCGGTGAATGCGCATCCGCATGTGTCCGGTGGCGAGATCGCCGTCGTGCACAACGGCATCATCGAAAATTTCGAAACCCTGCGCACGCGGCTGCAGGGCGAAGGGTATGCGTTTGCGACGCAGACCGACACCGAGACGATCGCGCATCTTGTACACGCGCATTGGCACGGCGCGGCGAAGGGTGATCTGCTGCGCGCCGTGCAACTGGCCGTGGCCGAATTCCAGGGCGCGTATGCGATCGCCGTGATCTCCACGCGCGAACCCGGCCGCGTGATCGGTGCGCGGCAGGGCAGTCCGCTGGTCGTCGGGCTGGGCGTCGACGACCACTTCCTCGCGTCCGACGCCGCGGCACTGGTGCCCGTCACCCGCCGCGTGAGCTACCTCGAGGAAGGCGACGTGGCGGACGTGCGTCGCGAGAGCTATGCGATCTACGATGCGCAGGGACAGCGCGCCGAACGCGCCGTGATCGAAGTGTCCGCCGATGCCGGCGCCGTCGAACTCGGTCCCTACCGGCACTTCATGCAGAAGGAAATCTTCGAGCAGCCGCGCGCCGTGGCCGACACGCTGGAAGGCATCGATGCGATCGGGCCGCCGCTGTTCGGTGCGCAGGCGGCGGCAGTGCTGCCGGAGATCGACAGCGTGTTGATTCTGGCGTGCGGCACCAGCTACTACTCCAGCATGGTGGCGCGGCAATGGATCGAGACGCTCGCCGGCATGCCGTGCGCGGTCGAGGTTTCAAGCGAATACCGGTACCGCGACAGCGTGCCCAATCCGCGCACGCTGGTCGTGGTCGTGTCGCAGTCGGGCGAGACCGCCGACACGCTGGCCGCGCTGAAGCACGCCAAGGCGCTGGGCCACGAATACACGCTGGCCATCTGCAATGTGGCCACCAGTTCGAT
>JANNYI010000492.1:0-4047 GCA_031410015.1 Betaproteobacteria bacterium
AAGACCTCCCGAGCCGTCTGTTCATCCTGTAGGCGAGGCTTCAGCCTCGCGGCGAGGGCCGGTGTCGGGCCTGTAGGCGAGGCTTCAGCCTCGTACGCCGCAGAGCACCAAAGTTGACGTAAAACAAGGTCTTGGCGTTCAGTCGCCCAAGCGGGTAGGCTAGAATGGCCGGCCATACGAGCCCGCACCATGACCCTTTTCGCCCTCGGCCTCAACCACACGACCGCGCCCATCGAAGTGCGCGAGCGCGTCGTTTTTGCGCCCGATCACCTGGGCGACGCGCTGCGCGACCTGATCGCCCCGCGCAATGTCAAGGAAGCGGCCATCCTGTCCACCTGCAATCGCACGGAAGTGTATTTCCGGGGCAAGGATCCGGCACCGGTCGCGGAATGGCTGGCGGGTTTTCACGACCTGTCGCACGCGTCGATCTCGCCGTACATCTACACGCTGCCCCGGAACAAGGCCGTTACGCACGCCTTCCGCGTGGCCAGCGGGCTCGACTCGATGGTGCTGGGCGAGCCGCAGATCCTGGGCCAGATGAAGCTGGCCGTGCGCTCGGCGGAGTCGGCCGGGGCGATGGGTCTCGTCCTCAATCGCCTGTTCCAGCGCACGTTCGCGGTGGCCAAGGACGTGCGCACGCAAACCGACATCGGCAGCGCGTCGGTATCGATGGCGGCGGCCGCGGTCAAGCTGGCCGAGCGCATCTTTCCGTCGATCTCCACGCAACGCGTCCTGCTCATCGGCGCCGGCGAGATGATCGAACTCGCGGCCACGCATTTTGGCGCCAAGAATCCAAAGTCGATGACCGTCGCCAACCGCACCGTCGAGCGCGGCCGCCAGCTGGCCGATCGCATCGGCGCCGATGTGATCACGCTCAACGAATTGTCCGACCGGCTGCATGAGTTCGACATCGTCGTCACCTGCACGGCCAGCACGCTGCCAATCCTGGGCAAGGGCATGCTGGAGCGCGTGGTCAAGCAGCGCAAGCACGCGCCCGTATTCATCGTCGACCTCGCGGTGCCGCGCGACGTGGAGCCCGAGGCCGCCGAACTCGACGACATCTTCCTCTACAGCATCGATGATCTCGTGACCATCGTGAAGGAAAACCTGCAGGTGCGGCACGAAGCCGTGGCGCAGGCCGAGCAGATGATCTCCGACCAGACCGAGCATTTCCTGCGCTGGCTGGAAGGGCGCTCGATGGTACCCACCATCGAGGCGCTGCACGGCCACCACGACGAGTTGCGCACGGTCGAGCTTGATCGCGCGCGCCGGATGCTGGCGGGCGGCGCTCCTGCCGACAAGGTGCTGGAAGCGCTGTCGCGCGGCCTCACCAACAAGTTCCTGCATGCGCCATTGGCGGCACTCAATGCCGCCGGCGACACCGAGCGGGCGGAGTTGATCGCCGCGCTCCAGCGCGTCTACAAGCTCGACGAGCCTTCCGCCGACGAGCATTAGCTGGGCATGCGACCCTTGCGGTTGCCGTAGGCGAGGCTTCAGCCTCGCAAGGCGTCATCCACGGCGCTGGTTTTTCGCCTTCCCGCACATCCACCGATATGTCCCGCGAGGCTGAAGCCTCGCCTACAGGGACGTTTCGGTTCACGTCAGATAGAAATTTTCGGTTCGCGCCGGATCAATTCGGTTCACGCCCGATCGACCAACGACAGGATCATGAAAGCTTCACTGCGCACCAAGCTTGACCAGCTCGCCGATCGCCTGGAGGAGCTGAACCGGCTACTCGGCGAGCCGGAGGTCACGAGCGATCTCGATCGCTATCGCGCGATGACGCGCGAGCATGCCGAGCTGGCGCCGATCGTCGCGAGCCTCGTGTCCTACCGGCAAGCCGAAGCCGATCTCGCGGCCGCGGCGGACATGGCGGCCGACCCCGCGATGCGCGCTTTCGCCGACGAGGAGCGTGCCGCGGCGCACGCGCGCATGGCGGAGCTCGACATCGTGCTGCAGGCCGCGCTGCTGCCGAAGGATCCCAGCGACGAGCGCAACGTCTTTCTCGAAATCCGCGCCGGCACCGGCGGCGACGAGTCCGCGCTCTTCGCCGGCAACCTGCTGCGGATGTACGTCCGCTATGCGGAGCGCCACCGCTGGCAGACCGAGATCGTGTCGGCGTCGGCGTCGGAGTTGGGTGGCTACCGGGAGGTGATCGTGCGCATCATCGGGCAGGGCGCGTACTCGAAGCTCAAGTTCGAATCCGGCGGCCACCGGGTGCAGCGGGTGCCGGCCACGGAGTCGCAGGGCCGCATCCACACGTCGGCGTGCACGGTGGCGGTCATTCCCGAGGCCGATCCGATCGCCGACATCACGATCAACCCGGCGGACCTGCGCATCGACACGTTCCGCGCGTCCGGTGCCGGCGGGCAGCACATCAACAAGACCGACTCGGCGGTGCGCATCACGCACCTGCCGTCGGGACTCGTCGTCGAGTGCCAGGACGACCGCTCGCAGCATCGCAACCGCGCCTCCGCGATGGCGGTGCTGGCCTCCCGCCTGCTGGACAAGGAGCGGCAGGAGCGCCACAGCAAGGAGGCCGCGCACCGCAAGTCGCTGATCGGCTCCGGCGACCGCAGCGAGCGCATTCGCACCTATAATTTCCCGCAGGGCCGGGTGACCGATCACCGGATCAATCTCACGCTCTACAAGATCGATGCGATCATGGACGGTGAACTGGACGACGTGGTGAGTGCGCTGGCGCAGGAGTTCCAGGCGGAGCAGCTCGCGACCGTGGCGGGGGATGCATGAAGCCCGATTACGCGCGTCCCGCGCCGTGGCTCGAAACGCTGCGTATCGCGATGCGCGCATTCGTGCCCGAGGATATCGACGACCTGTATCGCCTCGACGGCGATCCGCGCGTGGTGCGCTTTTTTGGCGACGGCAAGGCCACGCCACGAGCAGCAACGACGGCGGCCCTGCGCCGCTTCCTGCGCTATCCGCAGCTCTATCCCGATCTTGGCTTCTGGTACGCCACGCGGCGCGATACGGGCGCATTCATCGGCTGGTTCACGTTGAAGTACGCGGGGCGCAGCCCGGATGTCGAGGTCGGCTACCGGCTGATGCACCGGGCGTGGGGCCAGGGTTTCGCCACCGAAGGCGCGACCGCGCTCGTGCACTACGGTTTCGACGACCTCGGCCTGCAGCGGATCATCGGCGTCACCCACCCGGGCAACGTGGCCTCGCAGCGCGTGCTTGTGAAGGCGGGGCTCGTGGATTCCGGCTGGGGCCGCTACTACGACCAGCGGCTGCGTCTCTTCGTTGCCACCAGCGGCGACGCATGACCCTCCCGGTCGGCGCCGCGCTGGCGCAGGCAAGCCTCATTCCCATCGAGGCGCAGGTGCTGCTGGGCTTTGTCCTCGGCCGCGACCGCTCGTGGCTGATCGCGCATCGCGACGATGCGTTGACGGTCGCGCAGATGGAGGCCTTCTTCGCGCTGGCCAAGCGCCGCCGCGACGGCGAACCCGTGGCCTATCTCACCGGCGTGCGCGAGTTCTGGGGCTTGTCGCTTGCCGTCACGCCCGATGTGCTGATCCCGCGCCCGGAAACCGAGACGCTGGTGGAACTGGCGCTGGTGCGCATGCCGCCGGCGCGCGAGGTTCGCGTGCTCGATCTGGGCACCGGCTCCGGGGCCATTGCGCTGGCGCTCGCGCATGAGCGGCCACGCGCGCTGGTCGTGGGCAGCGACGTGTCGGCGGCCGCGTTGGCGGTGGCGAGGGCCAACGCCGCGCGGCTCGATCTCGCGCGCGTGACCTTCGTGCAGGCCGACTGGTACGACGGCGTGCCCGATGGCGAATTCGACCTCATCGTCAGCAACCCGCCCTACGTGGCCGGCGGCGATCCGCATCTCACGGACGGCGACCTGCGCTTCGAGCCCGTCACGGCACTCACCCCCGGCGGCAATGGACTCGATGCGCTGGCCACGATCATCGCGGGCGCGCCGGCGCGTTTGGTTCCCGGCGGCAGCGTTCTGGTCGAGCATGGCTACGACCAGGCGGATGCGGTGCGCGCGATGTTGCTGGAAGCGGGCTTGGTCGACCCGTTCGC
>JANNYI010000493.1:0-17040 GCA_031410015.1 Betaproteobacteria bacterium
GCACATGGGCAAACTGGCCGAGTCCGATCGACGCCGAATCGCCGTCACCCGACACGCCGAGATAGATGAGGTCGCGGTTGGCCAGCGCCGCGCCGGTGAGCACCGACGGCATCCGGCCGTGCACGCTGTTGAAGCCGTGCGAGTTGCCCAGAAAATACGTGGGCGTCTTCGACGAGCAGCCGATGCCGGAGAGCTTGGCCACGCGATGCGGCGGCACATCCATCTCGAAGAAGGCCTGGATGATCGCCGACGAAATGGAATCGTGCCCGCAACCCGCGCACAGTGTGGAGATAGCGCCTTCGTAGTCGCGATGCGTATAGCCGAGCGCATTGCGCGGCAGCGACGGGTGATGGATCTTGGGCTTGGCGAGATACGTCATGGGGCGACCTTGCGCAGGGGAGTGACGTTGAAGAGGCGGGCCTTTTCGGCGATCTCGCGGACGACGAAGCGCGCGGTGAGCGGCGTGCCGTCGTAGTGCAGGACGGAGATGAGCCGCGCCGGGTCGATCCCGCATTCGTTCACCAGCAACGACTTCATCTGGGCGTCGCGGTTCTGCTCGACGACGAACACGCGATCGTGCGCAGCGATGAAGTCGGCCACCGCGTCGACAAAGGGAAATGCGCGCAGTCGCATCCGGTCGAGATGAATGCCATCGAGCTCCAGCGTGACCAGCGCCTCGTCCATGGCCGCGCCGGTGGAGCCGAACCAGATCACGCCGGTGCGGGTGGCCTTGGCGGCAGGCTTGATCACCGGTGCAGGCACCAGCGCCCTGGCGGTCTCGAACTTGCGCAGCAGGCGCTGCATGTTGTCGACGTAGGCCACGCCCTCTTCCGTATAGCGCGCGTAGCGGTCCTTGGTGGTGCCGCGGGTGAAGTAGCTGCCGCGCGTGGCGTGCGTGCCGGGATAGGTGCGATAGGGGATGCCGTCGCCGTCGACGTCGAGGTAGCGGCCGAAGTCGCGCCCCGACTCGAGATCGGCGGTGGTCATCACCTTGCCGCGATCCATGCGCCGGGTGTCGTCCCACGCAAACGGCTCGCACAGCCAGTCCTGCATGCCGATGTCGAGGTCGAGCATCACGAAGATGGGCGTCTGCAGGCGGTCGGCCAGGTCGAAGGCGGTGGCGCCGAACTCGAAGGACTCGCGCGGGTCTTCCGGCAGCAGCATCACGTGCTTGGTGTCGCCGTGCGAGGCATAGGCGCAGGACGTCAAGTCGGCCTGCTGCGTGCGCGTGGGCATGCCGGTGGACGGGCTGCCGCGCTGCACGTCGAACAGCACGACCGGGATCTCGGCAAAGTAGGCGAGGCCCAGGAACTCCTGCATCAGCGATACGCCCGGACCCGACGTGGCGGTGAATGCCCGCGCGCCGTTCCAGGCCGCGCCGATCACCATGCCGATGGACGACAGCTCGTCTTCCGCCTGCAGGATGGCATAGCGCTTGTCGCCCGTGGCGCGATCGGTGCGGAACTTGCGGCAATAGCCGCCGAAGGCCTCGGCCAGCGACGACGACGGCGTGATCGGATACCACGCCGCCACCGTGGCGCCGCCATAGACGCACCCCAGCGCCGCCGCGCTGTTGCCGTCGATGAAGATGCGCTCGCCCACGCGGTCGCTGCGCCGCACGCGGATGGGCAGCGGACACTTGAAATGCTCGAGCGCGTGGTCGCGCCCCATGCGGAACGCCTTGCGGTTCGACTCCAGCAGCGCTTCCTTGCCCTTGTACTGCTCGCCGAAGAGATTCTCGATCACCTCGGGCTCGATGCTCAGCAAGGCCGACAATGCGCCGAGATAGATGACGTTCTTGAAGAGCTGCCGCTGGCGCGGATCCGAGTACGCGGCATTGCAGATGGCGGTGAGCGGCATCCCCAGCGCGGTCACGTCGTCGCGGAACTTGGAGGGCGGCAGCGGCTTGGTGGAGTCGTAGAACACCCAGCCGCCGGCATCCACCTCGGCGACGTCGTTGTCCCAGGTCTGCGGGTTCATCGCGACCATCAGGTCGACGCCACCGCGCCGGCCGCGCCAGCCATCCTCCACCACCCGCACCTCGTACCACGTGGGCAGGCCCTGGATATTGGACGGGAAGATGTTGCGCGCCGCCACCGGCACGCCCATCCGCAGGATGGCCTTGGCGAAGAGACCGTTGGCCGACGCCGAGCCCGAGCCGTTGACGTTGGCGAACTTGACGACGAAATCGTTGATGCGATTGGATTGGCTCATGGTCGGCTCACTAATCGGCCGCGGCGGCCACCGGCAGCGACGCGAAATTGATCGTCACGCCCGTGGGCTTGCTGCGACACCGATCGTCGGCATGCGCCGACTCGAACAGGAATTTCTGCATGTCCCACGCGCCCGTGGGGCAACGCTCGGCGCAGAGGCCGCAATGAAGGCATACATCTTCGTCCTTGGCCATCACGCGGCCGGTCTTGAGGAGTCCGGAAACGTAGAGATCCTGCGTCAGCGTGGTGGCCGGCGCGCTCAAACGCGTGCGCAGGTCGGCTTCGTCGCCGTTGGTGGTGAACGTGATGCAATCCATCGGGCAGATGTCCACGCAGGCATCGCATTCGATGCAGGCCTGGTCGGTGAACACGGTCTGCACGTCGCAGTTGAGGCAGCGCTGCGCCTCGGCGAATGCCACGCGCGCATCGAAGCCCAGCTCCACCTCGGTGCGGATGTCCTTCAGCGCGATGACCGTGTCCTTCAGCGGCACGCGATAACGCTGGTCGCCATGGATTGCGTTGTCGTAGCTCCACTCGTGGATGCCCATCTTCTGCGACGACAGGTTCATGTGCGCCGGCGGGCGCTGCGTCAGCGGCTTGCCCTGGCAATGCAGGTCGATGGAGATCGCCGCCTCGTGCCCGTGCGCCACCGCCCAGATGATGTTCTTGGGGCCGAAGGCGGCGTCGCCGCCGAAGAACACATCGGGCCGCGACGATGCCATCGTGACCTTGTCCACCACCGGCATGCCGTGGCGATCGAACTCGATGCCGAGATCACGCTCGATCCACGGGAACGCATTTTCCTGGCCGATGGCCACCAGCACGTCGTCGCACGGCACATGCACGTCGGGCTCGCCGGTGGGCACCAGTTGCCGCCGGCCTTGCGCATCCTTTTGCGGCGCCACCTTTTCGAAGGTCACGCCGGTCAGCCTGCCCTTCTCGTGGGTGAACGCCTTGGGCACCATGTAGTTGAGGATCGGAATGCCTTCGTGCATCGCGTCCTCCTTCTCCCACGGCGAGGCCTTCATCTCGTCGAAGCCCGAGCGCACGATCACCTTGACCTCGTCGCCCCCGAGCCGGCGCGACGACCGGCAACAATCCATCGCCGTGTTGCCGCCGCCCAACACCACCACGCGGCGGCCGATCTTCGTGATGTGGCCGAAGGACACCGACGACAGCCAGTCGATGCCGATATGGATGTTGGCGCGGGCTTCCTGTCGCCCCGGCACGTCGAGGTCGCGACCGCGCGGCGCCCCAGTGCCGATGAACACGGCGTCCCACTTTTCGTCGAGGAGCGTGTTGAGGCTGTCGACGCGCCGGCTGGAGCGGAATTCGAGGCCGAGATCGAGGATGTAGCCCATCTCCTCGTCGATCACGGCATCGGGCAGCCGGAATTTCGGAATCTGCGTGCGCATCATCCCGCCGGCCTTGGGGTCGCCGTCGAACACGACGCACTCGTAGCCGAGCGGCGCGAGATCACGCGCCACCGTGAGCGACGCCGGTCCGGCGCCGACGAAGGCAATACGCTTGCCGTTGCGGCGCGCCGGCGCCTTGGGCAGCCGCGCGCGGATGTCTTCCTTCAGGTCGGCCGCCACGCGCTTCAGGCGACAGATGGCCACGGGCTCGGGCTTGGCGTCGCGCTTGCGATGCTCGGGCGAGCCCTCCTCCACGCGGCCGCGGCGGCACGCCGGTTCGCACGGGCGGTCGCAGGTGCGACCGAGGATGCCGGGGAACACATTGGAGTGCCAGTTGACGAGGTAGGCGTCGCCGTAGCGGCCTGCGGCAATCATCCGGATGTATTCGGGGACCGGGGTATGGGCGGGACATGCCCACTGGCAATCGACGACTTTGTGGAAATAATCGGGATTTGCGATGTCCGTGGGTTTCAAGTGCCACTTCCTCCAGAAACGATTCGGCGCGCCTTGTGTCGACGCTTGTTGGTGCCGCAAGCGAACTTCGTGCCGCAATGCCGGTTGCCCTCGCGGATGCTACCCCCAGACCCGACCAAGGGAAAGGACCGGTTCGAATGTGCGCTGCCGGTTTGCCCGTGTTTCCGGCATATTCACGCCTCTTGTTGCAGCGCACACGTCCGAAACCCCACGAAGGGGTCGGACCGCTCCGGTTGATAGAAGTTGCGAAAACCGGCATGCACGAGGCGCGATCGCGTCGCGAAGGCGCCGCCGCGCAGTACCCGGTGATCGCCGAACCACGGCGCGGAGTAGTCCGCATAGGGATCGGGCGCAAATCCCGGATAGGGCATGAAGGCGGTGGCGGTCCATTCCCAGACGTTGCCCAGCAGGTGCGCCATGCCGGTGGCGCCGCCGCTCGCGGCCGGACCGCAGCGAACGTGATCCAGAACGGCCGTGCCGGCCAGAGGCGCGTGCGTGGCCGCGAACTCCCACTCGGCCTCCGTGGGCAGGCGCCGTCCCGCGAAGCGGCAGTAGGCTTCCGCCTCGTGCGCATTGACGTGCATGACGGGCAACGCGGATTCGAGCGCCCGCCACCCGTCGAACTGGCGCTGCGACCAGCCTGACGGCGTGCGTTGCCAGTACTGCGGATGCGTTGCCGCCGCATGCGCCAGCCAGTTCCACCCGGCGTCCGTCCAGAAGTCGCGCGTAGCGTACCCGCCGGCATCGACGAACGCGGCAAACTGCGCATTGGTGACGCAGCCGGCGGCCAGCGCGAACGGCGCAATGGCGACCGGATGCGCCCACTTCTCGTTGTCGAAGACGAAGCGCGAGGCGGGGGAATCCGGCCGCGCGCCGAGATGCAGCATGCCGCCGGCAAAGGGCATGTCCGGCGCCGGCGGCATGGCTTCGAGCGGCGCCTCGTCGGCGCGACGACCTTCCGGCGGCAACGGCAGCGCCAGCGTCTGCAGCGTCATCAGCAGCGCCTCGGCGTGCATGTCCTCGTGGTACAGCGCGAGTTCGAAGAAGTAGCGTTCGCCGTCGCGCGAGCGCGCCAGCGCCCCGAGCGTGTCGGCCAGCGTCGCGTCGAGATACGCGTGCACGCCGTTCCAGTCGGGCAGCGGCAGTGACCAGCGCGTGGCATGCGGCACGGTGCTCGAGTTCCACAGGGCGTCGGCGGCGGCAAGGCGCGACGGCGCGCGCGGACCATGCGGATCGTCGCGCTGCGTGCGCACACACCAGTATTCCTGGAACCAGCCGACGTGGCCCAGTTCCCAGTCCGCCGGATTGACGGTGGCGCCGAACGGAAACCGCCGCTGCGAAGGCGTGAGGTGCGCGTAGAGCGACTTCGTATATTCTCGCGCTTCGACCAGCGCGGCGGCGAGCGCTGCCGCAGAACGCGGCGGCGATGTCGCCGACTTCCCACTCCATTCCATGTCCCGGACCCGAATCCCTTCCCTGCTGCTGGTGACGCCGTATCTCGCCAACGCGAACAATGGCAATTGGCGCACGGCTGCGCGCTGGGCGCGCCTCCTGTCGTCGCACTACCGGGTGATTGTACAAGCGGCAACGGAACCGGTTGACTCCCCTGGTGCCGCCGGGGCCCGGGTGATGATCGCCCTGCACGCGCGCCGCAGCCATGCGGCCATCGCCGCGTGGCGCCTGCTGCGGCCGGAACGCCCGCACGCCGTCGTGCTGACCGGCACCGACCTCTATCGCGACTGGCCCGCCAATGATGCCGATACGCGCGACGCGATGGACCATGCGGACGCGCTGTTCGTGCTGCAGGACGACGCGCTGTTGCAGTTGCCGCCCGTGCTGCAACGGCGTGCGCGCGTCGTCTTCCAGTCCGCGCGCACGCTGCAGCCCTGGCGGCACAAGCGCGACGATCGCCTGCACTGCGTGCTGGTGGCGCACCTGCGCGAGGAAAAGGATCCGGCCACGGCCTTCGCCGCGTGGCGGGAATTGCCGCGCGACGTGCCGGCAACGCTGACGGTGATTGGCGCGGCGCTCGATCCGGCATTGGGCCAGGCCGCCAACGAACTGGCCGCGGCCGACTCCCGCGTGCAGTGGCTGGGGCCACGCGCGCATCCGTGGACGCGACAGGCGATCAAGCGCGCGCACCTGCTGATCGTGCCGTCGCGGATGGAGGGCGGCGCCAATGTCGTCGTCGAAGCCGTGACTGCGGGCACGCCGGTGCTCGGCTCGAGGATGTCCGGTAATGTCGGCATGCTCGGCCGCGACTATGAGGGCTGGTTCGACGTCGGTGATGCGGCCGCGCTCGCGGCGCTGGTGATCCGCTGCGCCGGCGAGCGCCCGTTCCTGCGTCGGCTCGAGCGCCAATGCGCTGCCCGCGCGCCGCTGTTCTCCCCGCTGGCGGAGGCCGCGGCGCTGCAGGCAGGCGTCGAGGCGATGCTGGACGGGCGCAGGGCTAGAATACCCATCTGAATCCGCGCCTATGCGCGCTCCCAATTCCTGCCTGAAAGCGCCGCGATGAATGCTCCCGACAACGTGCCCGTACGCCTGACCTCCTTCTCCCACGGCGGGGGTTGCGGCTGCAAGATCGCGCCGGCCGTGCTGCAGCAGATCATCGGCAAGGCCAACCCGCTGCTGTTGCCGAAGGCGCTCCTGGTCGGCATCGAGACCGCCGACGATGCGGCGGTGTATCAGATCAACGAACATCAGGCGATCGTGGCCACCACCGATTTCTTCATGCCCATTGTCGATGATCCATTCGACTTCGGCGCCATCGCCGCCACCAACGCGATCTCCGATGTCTACGCGATGGGCGGCACGCCGCTCTTCGCGCTGGCGCTGGTCGGGATGCCGATCAACCAGCTGCCGGTGGAAACGATCCGCCGCGTGCTCGAAGGCGGTGAGTCCATCTGCGCCAAGGCCGGAATCCCGATCGCCGGCGGCCACACGATCGACTCGGTGGAGCCGATCTATGGCCTCGTGGCTATCGGCATCGTCGACCCCGCCAACCTGAAGCGCAATGCCGGCGCCAGGGACGGCGACGTGCTGGTCCTGGGCAAGCCGCTCGGCGTGGGCGTCTACAGCGCGGCGCTGAAGAAGGAAAAGCTCTCGCCCGAAGGCTATGCGGCGATGATCGCCAGCACCACGCAGCTCAATACGCCCGGGATTCCGCTGGGCAAGCTGCCGGGCGTGCATGCGCTGACGGATGTCACCGGCTTCGGCCTGCTGGGTCACCTGCTGGAAATCTGCCGCGGCTCGGGCCTGGGCGCCACGATCAGCTTCGCCGACCTGCCGCTGCACCCGGGCACGCTCGAACTCGCGCGTGCCGGTTACTTCACCGGCGCCTCCGGCCGCAACTGGGCCGGCTACGGCCACGACGTGACGCTCGGTGCCGCGATTGGCGAGGCCGAGCATGCGCTGCTGACCGATCCGCAAACCTCCGGTGGCCTGCTGGTGGCCTGCGCACCGGAGGCGGTCGCCACAGTGCTCGACGTGTTTCATCGCGACGGCTTTGCCGCCGCCAAGGTGGTCGGGACGATGCAGGCAGGCGCCCCGCGCGTGACCGTGCGCTGACGCAGGAGACGTGCTGCCTGGCCACCGTGGCGATGTGTCGAACGCCCGCCGCCGCGGCAACGGTACCCGCGGCGCTATGATCCGCCGATCATGAACAAGGTCCTCGTCTTCGGTGCCAGCGGTTACATGAGCACCCATCTCGTGCCCCACCTTCGCGCGCACGGCGCCACCGTGCGCGCGGCAGCCCGCCGCCGCGCCACGCTCGAGGCCCGCGATTGGGCCGGTGTCGAACTGGTCGAAGCCGACGCGCTCGTCCCGGCGAGCTTGAGCGCGGCGCTCGCCGGCATCGATGTCGCGTACTACCTCGTCCACTCGATGGCCGCGGGACACGACTTTCCGGCGCTCGATCGCGAGGCCGCCGCCAACTTCCGCGATGCCGCCGCGCAGGCCGGCGTCAAGTCCATCATCTACCTGGGCGGACTGCGCCCGTCGGGCGACGCGTCGACCCATCTCGCCTCGCGTGGCGAGACCGGCGACATCCTGCGCGAGGGCAGCGTGCCCGTGATCGAGATCCGCGCGGGCATCATCATCGGACCGGGCTCGGCCGCCTTCGAGGTGATCCGCGACCTCGTGTTCCACCTGCCCGCGATGATCACGCCGCAGTGGGTGCGCTCGCGCGCGCAGCCCATCGCGCTGGGGGATGTGCTCGAGTACCTGACCCGGATCGGCGACTTCCCGGAGGCTGCGGGACGCATCTACGACGTCGGCGGCCCGGAGGTGCTGTCCTACGAACAGCTGATCCGCCAGTTCGGCGACCTGGTCGGGCGCCGGCCGCTGATCGTGCCCGTGCCGGTGCTGACGCCGAAGCTGTCGTCGTACTGGCTCAACTTCGTCACGGCGGTGCCCACCAACATCGCGCGCGCCCTGATCGACGGGCTGGCGCACGACGTGCTGGCCGACGATGCCGCGATCAGGCGCCTGATCCCGCTCGACCTCAAGACCTATCGCGCCGCCGCCGAAACCGCGCTGGCCATCGAACGTGCCGGCGCGGCGGGCACCCGCTGGGCCGACGGTTCGATGGTGCACCGGCAGCAGCGGCCCGACTTCGCGTTCTATGGCAAGAGGATGGCCGGGGAGGCCGTATGCCACGCCCCGGTGGCGGCCGTCTGGCGCGAGGTCGCGGCCATCGGCGGCGACAATGGTTACTACTTCCTCGACGGGCTGTGGCGTACGCGCGGCTGCATCGACGAGCTGACCGGCGGCACCGGCATGCGCCGCGGCAGGCGCGATCCCCACGATGTGGCGATCGGCGACACGATCGACTTCTGGCGCGTGGTCGACGTGGCGCCCAACCGCCGGCTGACGCTGCTCGCGGAGATGAAGCTGCCGGGCGCGGCCACGCTCGAGTTCGAGCTTGTCGAGGAGGCGCCATTGCGCACGCGGATCGTCGTCACCGCCTACTTCCACCCGGCGGGCGCGCGTGGCCTCGCCTACTGGTATTCGCTGATGCCGGCGCATGCCGTCATCTTTCCCGGCATGGCGCGCGCCATCGGCGAGCGCGCGGAGCGTGCGGCAAGCACGCAAGCGGCGGCGCCGGATCCTGCGCCCGGACCCACCGCCTAGGTGCGCAGGACGCCGACCGTGATTCCCGGTCGACAATCCGCGCCATTCGTGACGCAAGTCAATGCCGGCGGACGCCGGCGCTTCTACTCTTGGCTGACGTTTCCCTGCGTCGAATCGAAGGGTATGCGTTGCCGGCCGCAACGCGCCGCCCGCTTCCGGAAAGCAAGCCATGCCCGATACGCTCAACCTGTGGCACGCCGAGCACGTGAACTTTGCGCGGCTGCTCAACCTGCTCGACGACCAGCTCGACCTGTTCCACGGCGGCAGCACGCCGGACTACGAGCTGATGCAGAACATCATGTTCTACATGACGCACTACTCCGACGTGCTCCATCACCCGAAGGAGGATCTGGTGTTCGCGCTGGTGCGGGAACGCGAGCATGGCGTGGCGCGCACCGTCGACGACCTGGCGGCGCAACACAACCACCTGGGCAAGTGCAGCAGGGACCTGGTGCGCCAGCTCGATGACATCGTGAACGGCGCCGTGTCCTCCCGCGAGAGCGTCGAGGCCGTGGCGCGCGAGTACATCGAGACGTTGCGCAACCACATGCGCATCGAGGAGACCGAGATCCTGCCCGCGGCGGCGCGGCTGCTCACCAACCGCGACTGGACGGCGATCCACGCCGCCATCGGCCGCGTCGAGGATCCGCTGTTCGGCAAGCACCCGGAGCAGCGCTACATGGAGCTGGCGCGGCAGATCGCGCGCGAGGCGCCCGCGCCCGGCTGAGGCGGCGCGCGACCGTGCGCCGCTAGGTGGCGGGGCGCAGCGGGATTGTCCGGCGACCGCGGTCGGAACCCATCGGCCACGTCTCGTTGGCGTGGGTCAGCAGGTGCGGCTCGGCGCGGCAGCGCGCCACGAACTCGCCGACTTCGGCGCTGTGCCACGCGTCCCGGTAGGCGGTCCAGGCCTGCGCGAGCGAGTCGCGACGCAGGTCGGCCGGCGCGAACGGCAGCGCATTGAGAAGCTTGATCTTGCCATTGGGGACGACCAGCAGCATGGCCTGAGGGCTCTCCCGCCGCCGCTCGATCTCCGTGACGATGTCCCACGGATAGATCGACAGCGCGATCGGCGCGTTGACGGCAGCGGCGCGATTGCGCAACGCGTCGGCGGCGCGCTGCCAGTCGTCGTCGCCGCAGGCGATGCGGTCCCAGGCGGCGGCGGCACGGCCGATGCGCATCATCGGACCGGTCACGAAGGCATTGCAGCCGAGGTCCACCGCGAGGTCGAAGGCCGCGACCGCCTCGTGCAGGTTGAACCGGTTGGGCACGAACACGAACTGCGGCGGCTGCGCGCGGGCGGCCAGCCGCCTGATCGAGGCAATGGTCGCCTCAAAACTCGAACCAGGCCGCACCTGCTCGTGGATGGCCGCCGTCGCGCCGTCGACGGAAATCTGCACGCACTGAACGTTGAGCGCGGCAATACGGTCGGCGGCGGCTTCGTCGATGCGGCTGCCGTCGGTCTCGAGCTTGAGGGCGACGCCGCCCTCGGTGAGGATGTCGAAGAGATCCCAGCAATGCGCGACGCCAAGCGGCTCGCCGCCGCCGAACGCGGCATAGGGAATGCCGGCGTCGACGATGCGCCGCGCGAGGTCGATCGCCTCGTCGCGACTCAACTCATCGGACCACGTCTTGTCGGGTCCGGATTCCTCGCAGCACGCAATGCAGCGGGCGCTGCAGCGGTTGGTCAGCTGCCAGGCAATGAAAAGAGGGGCACCGTATTCATCGACCGAGCGCCCCCCGCTGCCCATCGGGTGCGAAGATCAGGTGAAGCGGATGTAGGGCTGCGCCATCACCTGTTCGGACACATCCTCGAGCTTGGGCGTCTGCCACACGGGCTTTTCGCCGGAAGCCGACTTGGCCTTCGCGGGCGCAATGGCCGACGTCTTTGCATCTGCTGCGGGCTTCAATTCACTCATCTTCCCTCCGTTGGGTCAGGCGTGGGCTACGGGTAACAACTGCCAGGTATTCGCTTGCGCGTGCCGCGATCCATCCGCGATGGCGTCACGCATTGCCGAAAGCACTGCCGGATCGTGCCACGCGCGCCGGTAGGCATCCCATGCCATCGCCAGCGTGTCGCGACGCAGATCCGCGCAAATGTAAGGAAGTGCCGCCGCCACCTTCACCCGTCCATCGGGCAAAACCAGCAAGGTGGCGGGTGGATCCGCCAGGCTCCGGCGCAGTCCTTCCTCGATGCTGAAGGGAACATAGCAAAGTTCCATCGCGCCTTCAAGGTGCCTTTCGCGCTCTAGCAGGTCGAAGAACCGCTCGTATTGCGCCAGGTCAACCTCCAGCCGGCCCCAATGCCGGGCCGCGGTGCCGATGCGCATCAGCTTGCCGGTGTTGAACCGGAAGGCGCCCAGTACCCGCGCCCGTTCGATGACCTGCCGGGCCTCGTGGATGTTGAGGCGTGTGGGCGCGAAGGTGACCTCGAGCGGCATGTCGGCGGCCCGGACCGCGCGGCAGGCCGCGTGCGCCTTGGCCAGCGACCCGCCGATCCGCTGGCGCCCGTAGGCCTCCTCGCTGTCGCCGTCGAGGCTGATCTGGATGGAGCGGATGGGCAGCCGCGCCAGGCGGTCGGCGACCCTGCCGTCGAAGCGCTGCCCATTGGTTTCGATCTTGAGGCGGACCTGGGCATTGCCGAGCGCTTCGGCGACATCGAAGAAGTGCTCGACGACCAGCGGCTCGCCGCCACAGAGCATGACGTAGGGAACGTCGTTGCGGATGATCTCCTGCGCCACCGCCATCGCCTCGGCGGCGTCCAGTTCGCCCGGCATCCGCTTGCCCGGCGCCGAGTCGGTGCAGCAATGCATGCAGGCGAGGTCGCAGTCGCGGGTGAGCTGCCACGAGACGAACAGCGGCGCCTTGAGGCCGTCGATCCAGTTCGCGGCGGCGCTCAGATCCACGCCCGCAGCAGGAGGCCGACGATGAAAAGCGAGACCGCGACGGCGTAGCACGCCACGATGCTGCGAATGGCCGCGACAAAATGCCGCGGCTGCTCGAACGTGGGAAACGCGTGTCGCGCGCTGTCGATCAGCAGCGGGGTGGCCAGCAGCACGCCGAGGCAGGTGACCGGAAAGACGCCGAAGATCACGCCCGACAGTGCCGCCAGCAACCCGCCGGCGGCAAGCGCGAGATAGAGCCAGACAGCGCGACGACGTCCGACGCGGACCACGAGGTTGCGTTTGCCGACCAGGCGGTCCTGGTGAAAATCCGGTATGGCGTTGACCACGGCCAGCGCCATGATCAGCAATCCCGGCACCAGCGAGGCCCACAGCGCGCCCCACGACACGTTGCCGGTGTGCAGATACATGCTGCCCAGCACCATCCATGGGCCGTACGACAGCGCGATGACCGTCTCGCCCAGGCCGCGGTAGGCCCAGCGAATCGGCGGCGCGACGTAGAAGATGGCCGCCATGCCGCCCAGCACCGCGAAGGCCAGGATGGGCCACCCGCCCTTGCTCGTAAGGTAGATCCCGACCGCGAGCGCCCCGGCAAAACCCGCCACGCCGAGCCACATCACCGCATCCGACATCGGCGGCAGGTCGTCCGGGTTGAA
This sequence comes from Betaproteobacteria bacterium, assembly GCA_031410015.1. Lineage (GTDB taxonomy): Bacteria > Pseudomonadota > Gammaproteobacteria > Burkholderiales > Casimicrobiaceae > VBCG01. The sequence continues at coordinate 12,789 of JANNYI010000493.1, forward strand.
CACGCGATCGGTGCCCATCCGCGAATCGAAGTATTCGTTGAAGGCCTCGACGCCGACCACGGCCAGCACGACGCCGGCAAGACCGCTCCAGAACACCGGCGCGTCGAAGCGACCGGCCATCGCATGGGCCCACGCAGCGCCCAGCACGTAGGGCAGCAGCCCGGCATAGAGAAAGAACCGGTACCGCACGAGGCTCAGCACGTGCAGGAACCGCCGCAGCGGCGTGCGTGCCTCGCCGAAGCGCGAATGCGGGGCGGTGGTCAGACCTTGACCCATTGGTGCAGCGACGAGGTCCGGTTGGGATCCTGCGCCAGGTCGTTGACGAACTGCTCCACCCGCGGGTCGAGCCATGCGCGCTGGAAGTTGTCCCAGATCTGCGTGAGCGACTCGGTGCGCAGGTCGCCGCAGATGAACGGCAGCGCGTTGATCAGCTTGACGAGGCCGTTGGGCAATACGATGAGCAGCGCCGCCGGGTGCACCAGCCGGTAGCGCAATTCGTCGAGCAATCCCATCTCGTGGAAATGCACGCGCATCCGGCCGCGGTATTGCTCGGTCTTGGCGTGCAGCGTCTCGAAGAACAGCTTGTATTCGTCCTCGGAGGGCGCCAGCAGGTGCCAGGTCTTCACTGCGTTGCCGGTGTACATCGTCCGCCCGGTGTAGAAGCTGTACGCGCCCATTTCGCAGGCCATGTCGACGGCGGCGCCGATTTCATGGACGTTGAAACGGGTGGGCGAATAGTTGATCTCGATCGGGACACCGGCCTCCCGCAGGTTGCGCGTGCCGTCGACGGCGGTGTTGAACTCGCCGCGCACGCGCATCTTGTTGAAGGTCTCGCGGGAGGCGCCGTCGAAGCTGACCTGCACCGCCTTCACGCCCAGGTGCGCCAGTCGCTCGCAGTTGGCGGGCGTGAGGTAGTGGCCGTTGGTCTCGATCTTGAGCTGGCCGCCGCCCTTGCAGACGAACTCGACCATGTCGAAGAAGTGCGGATGCACCATCGGCTCGCCGCCGGAGAACGAGAGGTACGGGACTTCCTGCTCCAGCAGTTGCCCGAGCACCGCAAAGACCTGCTCGCGGGTCAGTTCGTCCTTGAACGCCTTGCCCGGACCGCTCTCCTCGATGCAATGCAGGCACGCAAGGTTGCATTCGTTGGTGATCTGCCACGCCACGTACAGCGGCGCGCCGAGGTCACCGGATTCGGTGGACGAAGGGGTCTCGGTCAGGGTGCCGACCGCTTCCGGGACCAGCGACTGGCTCACGACGCCGTTCCGTCGAGCAGGCCCTTGTCGCGCAGGTCGGCGATGAACGCCAGCACTTCGCGTTCGACCGATCCGTCGACGTCGTTGAACCGCTCCTTCAGGATCGCGACGATCGAACCCTCGTCGCGCCCGGCTTCCAGTTCGCGCACGACGGCCGCGGCAGTGGGGTTGAGCGTGAAGACCTTCTCGGAGCGCGTCTCGAACAGCACCGCGCCGAACTTTTCTTCCCGGAACTTCACGTATTTGGCAAGGCGCATGCGTCAGATCCGATCAAAAGAACCGATTTTAGCGAGAAATGGCCCCGGGCAGGCCACCGGAGGCAAATTGTGTCCAGACAGCCGCAACGGCGTACGTTCAGGAGCCCATCATCCCGAGCGTGCGCGGCAGCCAGAGCGACAGCGCCGGCCAGTACGTGACGATCACGAGGAAGGCGAGCATCGTCAGGAGCCACGGCCACACGGCGATCGTGAGTTCGGTGATGCCCATCTTGGTGATGCCGGACGCGACATAGAGATTGAGGCCCACCGGCGGGTGGCACATGCCCACCTCCATGTTGACCACCATCATGATGCCGAAATGCACCGGATCGATGCCGAGCTTCATCGCCACCGGGAACAGGATCGGCGCCATGATCAGCACGATCGACGACGGTTCCATCACGTTGCCCGCCAGCAGCAGCACGATGTTGACGAACAGCAGGAACGCCACCACGCCGAGGCCCTTGTCGAGCATCCACGCCGCCAGCTCCTGCGGGATCTGCTCGGAGGTCATGAGGTAGCTGAACATCACCGCGTTGGTGATGATGTACAGCAGCATCGCGCTCATGTTGGCCGAGTCGAGCAGCACGCGCGGCACCTTGGCGAGCGACATGTCCTTGTAGACGAACACGGCGACGAAGAACGCGTAGACCGCGCTCATCGCGGCCGCCTCGGTGGGCGTGAAGATGCCGGTGTAGATGCCGCCGATGACGACGATCACCAGCAGCAGGCCCCAGGCGCTCGCCCGGAACGTCCGCCACCGTTCGAGCCACGACGCGCGCGGCTGGCGCGGATAGTTGAACTTGCGGGCACGCCACCACGTCGTGAGGCCGAGCATCGTCGCGAGCATCAGGCCCGGGATGACGCCGGCGATGAACAGCGCGCCGACCGACGTGTTGGTGGCCACCGCATACATCACCATCACGATCGACGGCGGAATGAGGATGCCGAGCGCGCCGGAGGTGGTGATCACGCCGGCGCCGAAACGGGCCGGAAAGCCCTGCTTCACCATCGCCGGCAGGATGATCGAGCCGATCGCCACCACCGTGGCCGGCGAACTGCCCGACACGGCCGCGAACAGCGCACAAGCCATGACGCCGGCCAGGCCCAGTCCGCCGTGCCAGTGGCCGACCATCGACGAGGCGAAGTTGATCATCCGTCGCGCCACGCCACCGTGGGTGAGGAAATTGCCGGCCAGGATGAAGAACGGGATCGCCATGATCTCGAACTTCTCGATGCCGGTGAAGAGCTTCAACGCCACCGACTCGATCGGCACGCTGGTCATCGTGAACAGGTACGTGAGCACGGTGAGGCCGAGCGAGATCGAGATCGGCATGCCGGTCAGCATCAGGCCGAACAGTAGCGCGAAGATGATCCAGGCGTTCGCGATCGGCACGCCGGCGAACTTGAGCAGCACCGGGATGGCGATGAGGACCGGCGGGATCAGGCCCGGCCAGCGTGGCGCGTCGGCCGGAACCGGCGGGACGAGCGTGCTCATTTTCGCCCCCCCTCACTGAGCGGGGCCGGATGCAGGTTGTCGTCCAATGCGTAGGGGTTGATGTCCTGCGCGTCCTCGATGCCCTCGACGTGGGCGACGTCATGGTGCGGCAGCTCGCCGGTGCGCCAGAAGGCCCACGCCACCTGCAGGAAGCGGAAGCACATGAGATAGGAGCCCAGTGGAATGCACATGTAGACAATCCACTTGGGCACTTCGAGATCGGGCGATACCGAATCGGTGTGGGCGATGTCCCAGACGAAGGTGGCGCCCAGCGTGCCGACGATGCTCGTGAAGAGCGCACCCGCCAGTAGGCCGAACAGCACGTAGGCCTTGTGCGTTTTCGGCGGCAGCCGATTGATCATCACGTCGACGCCGACGTGGATGCCGGTGCGCACCCCGTAGGCGGCGCCGAACTTGGCCATCCACACGAACATGTAGATGCAAAGCTCCTGCGCCCACGAGAGATCGATCTTGAGCAGCCAGTCCTGGACCACCGGGATCGGCAGCCCCGCTGCATAGCGATGCACGACGGCGATGAAGATGAGCAGCGTAGCCGCGCCCATCAGGGTCGCGATGATCCACTCCTCGAGGGCGTCGAGAAACTTCACGGTGCCGCCGCTATTGCGTGAAGCCCGTCGCCTTGTAGACCTCGGCGATCGTGTCCTTGCCCACACGACCCTCGTTTTCCTTGTGCACGGTGACCAGCGCCTTCTTCATCGCCGCCTTCTGCTCGGCGTTGAGCGTGATGATCTCGGTCTTGCCGGTCTTGCGCACCGCTTCGATCGCGTCGTCGTTTTCCTTCTGCGCGATGTCGTTGGCGAACTTGGTCGCGTCCTTCATCGCGCCTTCGAGGATCGTGCGGATGTCGGCGGGCAGCCCGTCCCAGAATTTCTTGTTGGCAATGACCGCGTAACCCAGGTAGCCGTGGTTGGTCAGCGCAAGATACTTCTGCACTTCCTGCATCTTCTGCGTGTAGAAATTGGACGGTGGATTCTCCGTGCCGTCGACCACGCCCGTCTGCAGGGCCTGGTAGACCTCGGAGAAGGCCATCACCTGCGGGATCGATCCCAGCGCCTTCATCTCGTCGCCCAGCACCTTGGACGACTGGATGCGCATCTTGAGGCCCTTGTAGTCCGCCGGCATGCGGATGGGCTTGTTGGCGCTCATCACCTTGAAGCCGTTGTCCCAGTAGGCAAGCCCGACGATCCCTTTCGACTCCAGCTTCTTGAACAGCGCGGCGC
>JANNYI010000494.1:0-8670 GCA_031410015.1 Betaproteobacteria bacterium
GCCGAAGCCTCGCCCGCGGTCTACGGTCCAGGCGCCGAGGCTGCCGTCCCCCGCAACTCCATCACCTTCGCGGCCAGCGCCTCCAGATACGGATCGACGATGCCGTGCGTGACCAGCGCCACGCGCGTGCGCTCGAAATAATCGAACGACGAGCCGAACGCGCCCTGCGCCGTTGCGAGTATCCGCGCCTCGTCGTCCAGCGACATCCGCCCCGCGTAGTGCGGATGCGCGTGGCGCACGGTGAACGTCAGCGCGACGAGCCGCCGGTCGCCCGACTGCACATTGACCCACCGCGGGTGGTACGAGCCCACCACCATCTCGCGCCGCCAGAGCAGGTGCAGCTCGTCGATGGCCACGGGCGCGGGCAGGCGATAGGCAACACCGGTGCACGCGCCGCCGCGATCGAGCCCCAGCACCAGTCCCGGGGCATCGGGCCGGCCCCGCGCCGCCATCGAATGCAGGCAGAAGCGGCGGTGCAGGCCACGCACGATGCCGGGTCGCGATTCGGCAAACGGAAACAGCGGATTCCACAGCAGCGAACCATACGCAAAGACCCACCAGCCGGCACCCTTCGGGCGCGTCGCGAGCGTGCTGGTCAGCGACTCGGACAGCTGATGGTCGTCCAGCGCGTGCCCGGTGGCGCCGATCGCCGCCGTGTAGAGGTCGCGCATGCGCCCCGACTCGAGGTCGCCGCGACACAGCGTGGTCGGATCACTCTTCGGCATGCGGGTCACGCTGCAGCCTCTTGATGTCGATGTTGGCCTGCCGCCGCTTGGCGGCGGTGGTCTTGCCGTGCGCTCCACCTTTGCCCAGCAGCGGCGAGCGGGCCACCGGGTTGCGGATCTTCGGCAGCGGCGGTGGGTGCAGTTTGGCGCGCTTCATGGTCTCGACACGATCGAAGTGTGCGCCCCTACACCAGCCCGCGATACGGCAATCGGGCCTCGCACCACGCCGCCACCGCCAGCAGGCGGTCGTCGCAACCGCGCGGCACCGCCAGCTGCAGCCCCATCGGCATGTTGTCGGCCAGGCCCACCGGCAGGTTGAGCGCGGGAAAGCCCAGCAGCGACCACAGCGTGCAGCAGGAGGGATCGCCGGTGGTGGCGAGGCTCCACGGCGCGGGACCGGGCGCCGACGGCGCGAGAATCGCGTCGAAGCCACTGGCCCAGTCGGTGAAGAACGCGATCGCGCTCTCGCGCGCGGCCAGCGCAGTGGCGTAGTCCTGCGCGGTGATCGCACTGCCTTCATCCAGCGCCGCGTTGAGCGCGGCGGACATGCGCGCGCGTTCGCGCTGCTGCAATGGCACCAGTTCGCGCGCCCCTTCGAACAGCATGATCGTTCGATGCACCCTGTTGGCCTCGCGCCACAGTGCGGGCACGTCGCGCGGCACCACGTCGGTGCGCGTGCGCAGCTGCGTGACCGCGGCCTCGACCACGGCGTCGGCGTGGCAATCGAGCTGCGTCCACGGGAAATCGCCGATGTAGGCAAGGCGCGGCGTGCGCGCGAGCGGCGGCGGCACCGCACTGATGCGGCCCGGATCCGCCAGCACGCTGGCGAGCCGCGCGGCATCGGCGACATTGCGCGTGAAGGTGCCGATGGTGTCGAACGTCGGGCTGAAGAGATGCGCGCCGGCAAAGGGGATCGCATCAAGCGTGGGCTTGAAGCCCACCACGCCGCAATACGCGGCCGGACGCACGACCGAGCCGTTGGTCTGCGTGCCGATGGCTGCCGCGACATGGCCTGCAGCGACTGCCGCGGCGGACCCCGCCGACGAGCCACCCGGCGTATGCGCCGGGTCCCACGGATTGCGCGTCTTGGACGGATCCATGTACGCGAAGGGCGTGGTCGTGGTCTTGCCGAACACGAATCCGCCGGCGGCGCGCAGGCGCGCAATGCACGCCGCGTCCGCCGCCGGGCGCCGCGCCGCGTGGATCGGCGAGCCGATCTCCGTGGGCAGTTCCTGCGTGTCGATGATGTCCTTGACGCCGACGCCGATGCCGCCGAGCGCAGCGCCGGGCATCGGCACCTGCGAGGCCGCGGCGCGCACCCGCGCCGGGTCGAGCGCGGCCCATGCATCGATGGCGGCGTCGGTGGCGGCGATGCGCCCGAGCTGCGATTCGGCCACCGCCAGCGGCGTGATCGTGCCCGCGGCGATCGCCGTCGCGGCTTCGGCCACCGTCCAGCGCCAGGGGTCGTGCACGGTCATCGTTCCACTCCGGTGGCCTCGATCCGCACGAGCGGCGCCACCGACACCGTGCGCGGCTTGCGCGTGAGGAAGAGCGCCTGCAGGTCGTTCAGATAACGCTGGCCCAACGGCGTGGCCTTCAGCGTGGCGGGGTCCGCGTCGAGCAGGCCGCGCCGCACGCCCTCGGCCAGCGGCTGCGCGATCAGCGCCAGCGGGTAGCCGGTGCGTTCGGCAAAGAGGGATGCGGGAACGCCATCGGTGAGACGCAACGCATTGAGCATGAACTCGAAGGCCATGTCGTCACGCGCTACCTCCACCGTCTCCTGCACCGGCGCGCCCGCGGCTGCCTGCTCGAGGTACTGCCGCGGCTGCTTGTAGCGAAGGTGCCGCACGACCCGGTCGGGCAACGAAATCTTCGAATGCGCGCCGGCGCCGATGCCGAGATAGTCGCCGAAGCGCCAGTAGTTGGCGTTATGCGCGCACTGGCGCTGCGGCTTCGCGTGCGCGGACGTTTCGTAATGCGCATAGCCGGCGCGCGCCAGCGTCGCGTCGACGGCGTCCTCGATGTCGGCCGCGGTATCGTCGTCGGGCAGCGGCGGCGGATAGCGGTGGAAGAGCGTGTTGGGTTCCAGCGTCAGGTGATAGAACGACAGGTGCGGCGGCGCGAATGCCAGCGCGGCGGCAAGGTCGGCTTCCGCGCCGGCCACCGTCTGGTTGGGCAACGCGTACATCAGGTCGAAGTTGACGTTGCCGAAGATCATCAGCGCAGCCTCGGCGGCGCGTCGCGCTTCGTCGGCATCGTGCACGCGTCCCAGCGCCTGCAACTGCACGGGGTCGAAGCTCTGGATGCCGAGCGAGAGGCGATTGACGCCGGCCGCGAAGAAATCGGCGAACTTCTGCCGCTCGAAGGTGCCGGGATTGGCTTCGAGCGTCACCTCGGCATCGGGCAGCAGCGGCACGCGCGCGCGAATGCCGGCCAGCAGGCGGTCGATGGCCGCAGCCGAGAACAGGCTGGGCGTGCCGCCACCGATGAAGATCGACACCACCTTGCGACCCCAGATCTGCGGCAGCGCGAATTCGAGATCGGCGAACAGCGCGTCGACGTAGGCGTCCTCGGGCACCGCCGCGGGCGCTTCATGCGAATTGAAGTCGCAGTAGGGACATTTGCGGATGCACCATGGGATGTGCACGTACAGCGCCAGCGGCGGCAGCACGTCGAAGCGCGGCCGCGCCTGCGGCGCCGGAACGACAGTGGCGGGCACCGCGCGCGTCATGGGTGCCGTGCCGCGTCGAGCCTCGCCACCAGCGCGCGGATGGCCTGGCCGCGATGCGACCGTGCGTTCTTGGCCTCGAGATCGAGCTCCGCGCCGGTGAGCCCGGAGTCGGCGTCGAGGAAATGCGGATCGTAGCCGAAGCCGCCGCTGCCGCGCGGCGTGTCGATGATCGTTCCGCGCCAGATGCCCTCGGCAATCAGCGGCTCGGGGTCCTGCGCATGCCGCACCAGCACCAGCACGCAATAGTAGTGCGCGCTGCGATCGGCGACGTCGCGCAGGTCGCGCACCAGCTTCTGGTTGTTCGCATCATCGGAGCGCTGCTCGCCGGCATAGCGCGCCGAATGGACACCCGGCGCGCCACCCAGCGCGGCCACGCACACGCCGGAATCGTCGGCCAGTGCCGGCAGCTGCGCGAGCGCGCTGGCATGGCGCGCCTTGGCCAGCGCGTTCTCGACAAAGGTGATGTGCGGCTCCGGCGCGTCGGGGATGCCAAGCGCGGCCTGCGGCACGACGTCGATGCCGAGCGGCGCCAGCAGCCGCGTAAATTCGCGCACCTTGCCCGGATTGTTGGACGCCAGGACCAGCCGGGTGATCACCGCGCCAGCGCCGCCGTCTGTGCCGCGAGCAGCCCGCGAATGCCGCCTTCGGCCAGGCGCATCAGCGCGTCGAGCTCGGGCCGCGTGAAGGGCGCGCCCTCCGCGGTGCCCTGCAGCTCGACGAAGCCGCCGGCGGCCGTCATCACCACGTTCATGTCGGTGTCGCACTGCGAGTCTTCGCCGTAGTCGAGATCGAGCATCGGCACGCCATCGACGATGCCCACCGATACGGCAGCGACAAATTCGCGCAGCGGCTCGCCGGTGACGAGGCCGCGGCCGCGGCACCACGCAATGGCGTCCGCCACCGCGATGCACGCGCCGGTGATCGACGCGCAACGCGTGCCGCCGTCGGCCTGCAGTACATCGCAATCGATCTTGATCGTGCGCTCGCCCAGTGCCTTCATGTCGGTGACGGCGCGCAGGCTGCGACCGATGAGGCGCTGGATTTCCTGCGTGCGTCCGGATTGCCGGCCGTCCGCCGCTTCGCGCTTCATCCGCGTGTTGGTGGAACGCGGCAGCATGCCGTATTCGGCGGTCAGCCAGCCCTGGCCTTTACCCTTGAGGAACGGGGGCACGCCTTCCTCGACGCTGGCGGTGCACAGCACGTGCGTGTCGCCCATCTCGATCAGGACCGAGCCTTCGGCGTGACGCGTGAAGTTGCGGGTGACGCGCACGGTGCGCAACTGGTCGGCCTGGCGGCCTGTAGCACGGGAGACCATGGGCAGCGGCCTGGGAAGCGGGGAAGAGCCCCGATTATAGCGGCGATGCCGGTCGGAGCGCCGCCGCAAGCCCCTGCTGGAGCGTGAACGGCGGGGTCCAGCCGAAGCGCGCGCGGAAGGCGCGGTCGTCGACTTCGAGCGATTCCGTGAGCCGCGCCAGCGTCGCCTCCCGTCCAAGCGCCGCCGCCACCCCCTGGAGGAGCGATGGCGGCAGCGTGAAGAGTCGCGCCGGCACACCCACCGCCACGCCGATCGCGCGCGCCAGCGCCGGCGTGGAGATGGCACCGCCATCGGCCAGCAGAAACGCCGTGCAGCGCCCGTGCGCACCGGCATCGACATCGGTCAGGACCGATGCCATCGCGTCCGCTAGGTTGCCCACGCCGAGCAGGCTGCGGCGGTTGTCGATGCCGGCCAGCGGCAACGGAATGCCGCGGCGGATGGCTCGCGCCAGCGCGGCGAAATTGGCCTTGGCTTCGGGCCCGTACGTCAGCGGCAGGCGCAACGCGGTCACGCGCAATCCGGTAGCGGCCGCGACCTGCGCGAGTGCGGTTTCCGCCTCCCATTTGCTGCGCGCATACGCGTCCTGCGGCTGGGGCGTGGCGGACTCGCGAAACGGCCGGCCCGGCGGCGTGGCCTCGCCGTTGACCTTGATCGAGCTGGCGAAGACGAAGTGCGCAATGCCCGATGCCGCGGCGGCGCGCGCAAGCCGTTCCGTCAGCTCCACGTTCGTGGTGCGATACGCCGCCTGTGCATCGGCGCGCGCCGGCGCATGCACGTGCGCGGCGAGATGCACCACCGTGTCGGCATCGCGCAGCATTTCCGCCAGCGCATGCGCGTTCATCTGCGTCAGGTCGCCGATGGCGCGGACTTCCACGCCGTCGCAGGCAGGCGCCGAATCGCGCACCAGCCCGCGCACGGCAAAGTCCCGCGCGGCAAGCGCGCGCATCACCGCGCGCCCGATGAAGCCGCCGGCGCCGGTGACCACCACGCGCCGCCCGGCCGCGGCTAGAACCATTTCCAGCCGTGCCGCCGGTAGAACCGGAAGCCGCTCCGCACGAACCAGTTGATGTGGCGGCTGCCCTTGCGCGCCGCGCCGCCGCCGTGATGTCCGATCTGCACGCTGGGTACATACGCGGTCTTGGTGATGCGATTGAGCCGCACGCTCCAGTCGAAGTCCTCGAAGTAGAGGAAGAACTTCGGATCGAAGCCGCCGGTGCGGTCGATGGCGGTGCGCCGCACCAGCATGAACGCGCCTGACAGCGCCGGAATGCCGATCAGCTCCCGCGGGGGCTCGACATCCATCATGTCGCGCATCTCGTAGCGATGCAGGCGGGCGCGAAAGAGCCGCCGCACGAAACCGGGCGCGAAGCCGCGCAGGAAGAGGTCGAAGACCGCGGGATAGCGCTTGCACAGATATTCGCGACGGCCGTCGGTGCCGTGCACCATCGGCGCCAGCGCGCCGACTTCCGGGTGCTCGTCCAGCCAGCGCACGCCGTTGGCCAGCGCGTCGGGTGCGAGCTCGACGTCCGGATTGAGCACGAGGTGGTAGTCGGAGCCCGTGCCATGCAGCACGAGGTTGTGCGCCGCGCCATAGCCGATGTTGGCGTGCCCCCGCAGGTAGGTGACGTGGACGCCGGAATCGGAGAAGCGCATCTTGCCGAGCTTGATGACGGCATCGGCAATCTCGCGATCCTCGCTGTTGTCGATCAGCGCGAGGTGCACGGTGCGCATCGCGCCGGCTTCGCGGCCCGCGCCGATGGCGAGCGCGAGCTTGCGCAGGCACCGCTCGAGCAACTTCATGTCGGGGCGGTGCGTGACGATGCTGATCTGCAGCGACGAGGGAAGCAAGGTGGCGGCGGCGCCTTCGGCAGTCGTGGACGGTGACGCGGGCGACGCGCCGCGACGGCGCATGGCCGCCGAATCTTCGGCTAGAATCGTGTGCGAAGCAACCACAACCGTCAACACCGCCGACGCCGCCTGCGCGCCGCGCCCTTCCTCGAGGAACCCCGGTGGCACCTCCCGACAAGCTGTCGCATCCGCTGCGTGCCAGGCTCGCGCGCGGCCTTCCCATCGCCGGCATCTGGTCGGTGCTGCCCGATGCGCAGGCCGCGGGCGTGATCGCCGCAGCCGGCTTCGACTTCGCCATCCTCGATTGCGAGCATGGCGGCTTCGATTTCGGCACGCTGGAAGCGGCCATCACCGCCTGCGATGCTGGCGGCGCCAGTCCGCTGGTGCGCGCGCCGGGCGCCGATGCCTTCTTCATCCAGCGCGCGCTGGATCTCGGCGCCGACGGCATCGTCGTGCCGCAGATTGCCGATGGCGACGCCGCGGCGCGCGCATGAAGATGGCGCATTTCGCGCCGGCCGGCACGCGCGGATACAACCCGTTCACGCGCGGCGGCAACTACGGCATGCCGCCGCAACCCAGGTACGTGCCTGGCTATCCGTTCACGGGCGTGCTGGTCGAGTCGCCAGCGGCGGCGGCGCAACTCGATGCCATCGTCGCGGTGCCCGACCTCGATCTCGTCTATCTGGGGATCTTCGACTACTCGGTGGCGCTGGGCATCCCCGGGCAGGTGGAGGATGCGCGGGTGCAGGACTTCATCGCGCGCGCGACGAAGATAGCGCGTGCCGCCGGCAAGGCGGTGGGCACCACCGCGATGAGCGCGGCACAGACCGAACGGCTGACCGCGCTGGGCGTTAACGTGCTGCTGTACGGCACCGATACATGGATACTGGGACAAGGCGCCCGCGCCGGTCTCGCGATGTACCAACAAGCCGGCTGGAGCCCGCGATGAGCACCCTTTCCCGTTACAACGTCGATGCGCTGGTCAACTTCGCCCATGCGCTGCTCGCGAAAGGTGGCGTCCGCGACGACATCGCCCGCGACGTGGCGGCGGTGCTGGTCGACGGCGACCTCCTGGGACACACCACCCACGGTCTCGCGCTGCTGCCCGCGTATCTCGCCGAGATCGAGAAGGGCACGATGACGAAAACGGGCGAGCCGCGCGTGCTCAACGGCCGCCCGGCGGCGCAGACGTGGGATGGCATGCGCCTGCCCGGCCCGTGGCTCACGTTGCGCGCCTTCGACACCGCCGCCACGATGGCGCTGACCTACGGCACCGGCACCGTCGTGATCCGTCGCGCGCACCACATCGCCTGCCTCGCCGCGTATCTCAAGCGCATGACCGATCGCGGCCTGATGGCACTGCTGGTGTGCTCCGATCCATCGGCGTGCAGCGTGGCGCCCTTCGGCGCCGTGTCGCCCGTGTTCACGCCCAATCCGATGGCGGCGGGCATTCCCACCACCGGCGATCCCATCCTGCTCGACATCTCCGCCAGCCTCACCACCAACGGCCTCACCGCGCGGCTCTACAAGGCGGGCGAGCACCTGCCGCACGCGTGGGTACAGGATGCGCAGGGCAATGCCACGGCGGACCCCGCCGTGCTGTTCAACGATCCCAAGGGCACGCTGCTGCCGCTGGGCGGTCTCGATGCCGGGCACAAGGGCTATGCGCTGGCACTGATGATCGAGGCGCTCACGGCAGGCCTGTCCGGGTTCGGCCGCGCCGACCCGCCCGACGGCTGGGGCGCCACCGTGTTCGTGCAGGTGCTCGATCCGGCAGCGTTCGGCGGCGCCGACGACTATGCGCGGCAGAGCGATTGGCTGGTCGACGCGTGTCATGCCGCGAAGCCGCGGCCCGGTGTGGAGCGCGTGCGCGTGCCGGGCGAAAACGGCATGAAGCGCTACCGCGAGCAGCAGGACCGCGGCGTGGCGTTGTTCGGCGGGATCATGCCGTCACTGCAATCGTGGAGCGAGAAGCTTGGCGTGGCGATGCCGGTCGCGGTGACATGAAATCGATGAAGCCGCGTTGTAGGCGAGGCTTAAGCCTCGCGGGT
>JANNYI010000495.1:0-1090 GCA_031410015.1 Betaproteobacteria bacterium
CGGCAAAGCCGCAGTAGAACACCACCGGCTACAAGCACAAACGCCTGCTGATGATCGACGCCTCGTTCATGGTCAAGGACCTGCTGGTCGACTGGCGCTGGGGCGAGCAATACTTCGCCGACACGCTGATCGACTTCGATCTCGCCTCCAACAACGGCGGCTGGCAATGGGCGGCGTCCACCGGATGCGATGCGCAACCCTATTTCCGCATCTTCAATCCGGTGACCCAGTCGCAGCGCTTCGATGCCGAAGGCAGGTTCATCCGCCGCTATGTGCCCGAACTCGCGGCGCTCGACGCGCATGAAATCCACGCGCCGTGGCTCGTTCCACCGGCGATCCAGCAGGCCAAGGGCGTGGTGATCGGCCGCGACTATCCGGCGCCGGTCGTCGACCACGCGCAGTCGCGCGCCGCCGCATTGCAATTGTTCAAGCGGGGATGAATCGGGATCGCCGTCCCGTTACTTGAGTTGCACCCGCGGCTTGCGGCTCATTCACCCGCGGCTTGCGGCTCATTCACCCGCGGCTTGCGGCTCATTCACCCGATGCGCCCGTAGGCGAGGCTTCAGCCTCGCAACGTTGCTGCGTGGCGATTGGTATTCAGCGTAGCCGCGGCCGTGGAGATGCTCTTCGGGTGCGTGCCCTGCGGCCGCGTAACCGGTGTAGACGAGGCTTCAGCCTCGTGCCGCGCCTGCGAGGCTGAAGCCTCGCCTACAGCGCAGACGTTGAGCGCAGCAACGAGCGCACAGCAGCGCCCAACCAGCGCCCAAGCCTGCAACCAGCGTCATCCGACGAGCCTTTCGCCACGCATCGGAAACGGTGCGGGGCGCGCCGGCTGGGGCGGGCGCATTGGAGCCGCGTGTCCGCTGTGCGCGTGGCAAAAAACCGTCGCTCGGCTTCATCGAGACGACTTTTTTTTGCCGTCGTGCACCCGGACACACGCTTTGCGGCGACTAAGCCCGCCCCGGCCGGCGCGACCCGCACCGTGCCACAGCAAACAGGACACGCAACGAACCTTGCCGCGACGAACAGAACACGCAGCGAACCGCCCCCGCATCCGCGCGCCGCATTCCGTCAACAGCGTGCGTCTAGT
>JANNYI010000496.1:0-6025 GCA_031410015.1 Betaproteobacteria bacterium
GCCGGTGCAACCGGGGTCCGCGGGTTCGGATTTTGCGCTGTGGAGCCTCGGCTTTCGACCGTTCTATCTGCTGGCCAGTTCGTTTGCCGCGCTCTCGATATTGCTGTGGGTGTTCCAATACGCGGGCTGGCTTCCGGCGCCCTACCTGCGCAGTCCGGCGTGGCACGCGCACGAGATGTTGTTCGGCTACACGATTGCGGTGGTCACGGGGTTCCTCTTCACCGCGGTGCGCAACTGGACCGCGAAGCCCACACCCACCGGCGGCTGGCTGATGGCGTTTGCGGCGCTCTGGATCGCAGGCCGCGTCCTGGCGCTGACGCCGTACGCGACGGCCACTGCGCTGGTCAACGCGGCGTTCCCGGTGGCCGTCGCCATCGGCATCGGCATCCCGATTGTGCGCAGCGGCAATCGGCGCAATTACTTTTTCATCGCACTGCTGGCATTGCTGGGTGTTGCCGTCATGACGTTTCACCTGGCGCACGCCGGCGCCATTGCGTGGCCGGAGCGCGCGAGCCTGCAGGTCGGACTCGACATCGTGCTGTTCATCATGGCCGTGATGGGCGGCCGCGTGATTCCGATGTTCACCAACAACGGCGTGCCGGGCGCCAGGGCCACGCGGAATCCGGTCGTGGAAAAAATGGCGTTGGGTGGCGTGCTGCTGCTGCTGGGGGCCGATCTGTTGCCGGCGCCGTCCTGGGTCATTGCGGTGCTGGCGCTGGTCGTTGCTCTTGCGCACGCCGCGCGGCTCTGGCTGTGGCAACCTTGGCGCACGCTGCGCACGCCGATGGTGTGGGTGCTGCACGTGGCGTACGGCTGGATCGTCGTTTACCTGCTGCTGCGCGGCCTCGCTGCCGCGGGCTGGGGGGGTGAACTGTTCGCCGTGCACGCGCTGACCATCGGCGCGATCGGCGGCATGACGATCGGCATGATGACGCGCACGGCGCGCGGGCATACGGGGCGCCCGCTCGTGCCCGACCGGTTCGAAGTGACTTGCTACGTCCTGGTCGCCGTGGCGGCGGTGATCCGCGTGTTCGGCGGCATGCTGGCACCGGACGCCTACCTCGCCACGGTCGTCGTGTCGGGCCTGTGCTGGTCCGGCGCCTTTGCGATCTACACGGTGCGGTACTGGCCGGTGCTGTCGCGCCATCGGCTCGACGGCAAGGCAGGCTAGGCGTACTTGTCCGCGCATCCGGGCGCGTCCATGCGTGGACGCAGCCCGGTCGTGACGGCTTGCAGCAGCTCGATTAGGCCAGCGCCTTGGCCTTGAGCTTGGCGAATTCGTCCGCGTTGATCGTGCCGGCGTCGAGCAGGGCCTTGGCGTCCGCGATGTGATCCGCCGGCGACTTGCCCGCCACGCTGCGGATGTAGGAATCGGTATCCGACTTCGCCTTCTCCATCGTGGCGCGCTGACGCTGCGCCATGCTGCTGCCGCGGAAGAGGATGTACAGGATTGCGGTCAGGAACGGCACGAAGATGAGGCCGAGAATCCAGAGCACCTTGGTGCCGCCGCCCATCTCGGAGTCGCGGAATAGGTCGATCACTATTTGGAACAGTACGACCAGATACGCGATGAAGACAAAGGTCGACAACATCAACCAGATGAGATCCCAGAAATTGCTCATGTCGGACGTCCTTGCTTGAAGAGGGGTGGGGTGCTGCGACCCGGATGGGGTGCCGGAGCCTAGCCGATTCGCAGTGATCAGCGCAAGTTGCCGAAACCCATGTCGCTGCGGTCGTTGCTTGGTATCATCGCGCACGCTGCGCCGGGCTTCGCCGCCCGATCACGCGCAATAGCGGCGGCCTCCTCCGGCAACATGGACGTGGACGGCAGGCCCCCAAGCACTTCCCGCAGGTCGAATCCCGGAGGCAGCAGTGGTGAAACATTCTGGCGTCAGCATCTTTCGTTGGCTGGGCATGGCGGCACTCGCCTGGTCAGGCTTTGTCGGCGCGCAACAGGCGCCGCTTTTCAGCACCCAGCAGATCGATCAGTTGACGGCGCAGATTGCGCTGTACCCCGATTCGCTGCTGTCGCAGGTGCTGATGGCGTCGACGTATCCGACAGACGTGGCGGAGGCTGCCAAATGGTCGCGCGCCAATCCGGATGCCAAGGGCGACGAAGCGGTGACGATGGTCCAGAACCAGCCGTGGGACACCAGCGTGCAGTCGCTGGTCGCGTTCCCGCAGGTCACGATCATGATGGGCGAGAAGCCCGAATGGGTGAAGGACCTGGGCGACGCCTTCCTGGCGCAACCCGAGGACGTGATGGACTCGGTGCAGCGGTTGCGCGCGCAGGCGCAGAAGGCCGGCAATTTGAAGTCCAACGAGCAGATGACGGTGACGGTGGAGCCGTTGCCGCCGCCCGAAACCACGGTGGTCATCCGCCAGGCGCCGCCGCAGCAGATCATCGTCATCCAGCCGGCGCAGCCGAGCGTGGTCTTCGTGCCCCAATTCAACCCCACGATCATCTATGGACCGTGGCTGTGGCCCACCTATCAGCCCATCTTCATCCCGCCGCCGCCCGGCTTCTGGTGGTCCACCGCCATCGTGACGGGTGTCGCGTGGGGTGTGGGCATCGGTGTGCGCAACGCGCTCTGGGGCAGCCCCAACTGGGGCCGCGGCGACGTCAACATCAACGTCAATCGCTACAACAACATCAATGTGAACCGGCGCCTCGATGTCAACAACAACACGTGGAACCACAACGTGAACAATCGCCGGGGTGCCGACTATCGCGGCGGCGATCGCACGCGGCAGGATCTCCAGCGCCGCGCCGAGGCCGGCAATCGCGAGCAGTATCGCGGCCGCGACGACAGCCGGGCGCGGGCCGCGCAGACGATGCAGGATCGCGGCGTCAACGTCGATCAAGCCGCCATGCGCGACCGGGCGCAGAACGTCGATCGCAGCGCCGCGCAGAACCGGGCGCAGAACGTCGATCGCAGCGCCGCGCAGGAACGGGCGCAGAGTGCCGACCGCGCGGCGATGCAGAATCGTGCGCAGAGCCAGAGTCGCGATAACGCACTCCGCGGCGCAGGCGATAACAATGCCCGGCAGCAGGTCGACCGCGGCAACGCCAGCCGGCAGGCGATGCAGCAGCGGCCGGATGTGCAACGTCCCTCCGGCGGAGGCGGAGGCGGTGGTGCCGCGCGTGCGCAAGCGCAGCGGCCGTCCGGCGGTGGTGGTGGTGGTGGCGCAGCCCGCGCTGGTGGTGGTGGCGGCGGACGCGGACGTTAACTCGGAGCCATGACATGAAGCACACAATCAATACTCTCGGCCGCGGCGCATTGCGCGGCATCGGCCTCGCTGCAACCGCCGCCATGCTGACGCTCGCCCCTGCGACGTGGGCACAAAAGACATTCCCGACGCCGGACGCCGCCGTCGACGCCTTCATCGACGGTGTTTCGCGCACCGACGGAGATCAGATCCGGTTGGTGCTTGGTGCCGACTGGAACAAGTTCATTCCGAGCGGGTCCTACACCGGCAACGACGTCACGAACTTCCTCGAGGCATGGTCGAAGGGACATCGCATCGTCCCGGCCGGCGATGCCAAGGCGTTCCTCGAGGTGGGCACGCGCGGCTGGACCATGCCGATCCCGCTGGAGAAGACCGCCGCAGGCTGGCGCTTCGACACCCGGAGCACGCCCGACGAACTGCGCACCCGCCGCATCGGCCGCAACGAACTCGACGTGATCCAGGTCATGCTCGCGTTGACTGATGCCCAGCAGGAATACATGGCGGGCACTCGCACCCGCGCGGGCACCAAGCAATACGCCCAGAAGATTCTCTCCACGCCCGGCAAGCGCGACGGACTCTACTGGCCCACGCTGGAGGGCGAGGCGCCAAGTCCGCTTGGTCCGATTGCCGCCGACTCGAAGCCGGGCGATGCCTACCACGGCTACCACTATCGCATCCTCACCGGTCAGGGCAAGGACGCGCCGGGCGGCGCCATGAGCTACGTCAAGGACGGCAGGATGACCGGCGGCTATGCGTTCGTGGCGTGGCCGGCCAAGTTCGGCGATACGGGCGTGATGACGTTCATCGTCAGCGCCGGCGGACAGATCTATCAGAAGAACCTCGGCCCCAACACGGATGCACTGGCGCGGGCGATGACGCGCTTCGAGCCCGACTCCAGTTGGACGAAGGTGACGCCTTAGGCTTGCATTTCGCAAGGCACGGGGGGGAGGGGCATGGCATCACGCCATCTTCGCCGGCGGTCCGATCCCGCTTCGGCGTCGCGAGCCTCTCCCCGACGTTGCAGCGACTCGGGCGAGCGTGTACAAGGAGGCTTGGTCAGTGGTGCTGGGTCGTGAACGGACCCGATGGGAGTCTCGAATGCAGACACCTTCCGCTCTTGGATGTGCGTTGTTCCTTGGCCTGGCCTCCGCTGGGTGGTCGGGCTTGGCATTTGGGGCCGACCCGGTGCGCGGGTTCGAGCTGTTCCAGGCGGAGAAGCACGGACCGTGCGGGTCTTGTCATGGCGATCCGAAGAACAACAAGCTCAACATCCTGAACGGCGCCAACAGTCCTGCGGTCATCGCCGCGGCTGCCAAGAAAATCCGGGCGCCCACCGTCCCGCAGGATGAGCTTGAAGACCTGGCTGCCTATCTGGGGACGTACGTCACCGGGCCCGTGGTCGCGTCGCCGATTGATCCGGTGGTGGTCGTCGAGTATTTTCATGCGGTCTTCAATCACTTTTTCGTCACGGTCCTGGCCAAGGAGATCGCGGCGCTGGATAGCGGATTGCAGTCCGGGTGGGCGCGCACGGGGAAGAAATTCTTCGCCTGGAAATCGGCAGCTGAGGCGCCCGCCAGGGCTTCGCCAGTGTGCCGTTTCTACATTCCGCCTGCCAATGGGGACTCGCACTTCTATTCCGCGTCGCCGGCTGAGTGCGCGATTGTGGATGCCCAGTTTCCAGCATTCGATTACGAATCCGCCGACGTCATGTATGTGTTGCTGCCCGACGCAGTGACGGGCGCGTGTCCGGGCCACGCTGCGCGCGTCTTCCGCCTGTGGAACGATCCCTCCAGCCGCGGGCGTACCGACAACAACCACCGCTTCACTACCGACACGACCGTCCAGGCGCAGATGGTGGCGGCAGGATCGGTCCCGGAGGGTGTCGGCGCGTTGGGGGTGAGCATGTGTGCGCCGTTTCCCTCCCTGGGATTCTGACGCGCAGGCCGGCAGGCGGGTTCAGCGGGGCAACGCGGCGCCGCCGGACTTGAGGTCGCGCAGCAGGCGCTGATAGTCCGGCGATTCGCGCATCAGGCGTCCTGCCATCTCGCGCAAGCGATCGACCTGTTCGTCGGTCAGCACGAAGCTGGTGGGCAGATTGCGGAAGTACCGCTTCTCCTCGGGGTCGCGGATGGCGTCGAAGTTGATGTCGATTGCATAGAAGTCAATGGCGATCCGTTGCAGGGCATCGCCCTGCAGGCGCTGCGCCGCACGCACGAAGTCGCGAAGCAGTTCCAGCTGTTCGTAGCTATAGCGGTCGATCGGCACGCCGGTGGCGCGGATCAGCAACGACACCACATTGGGTGGATCCTCCCGGGTGCCCCAATCGTTGTCGGGGTCGGCCAGCGAATTCACGACAATCACCGCGAAGCGCTTCAGCTTGTCGAACCCGGTCAAGGCGCGAAACTGCTCGCTGGCCGCCGCCACTTCGAGGCCCTCCAGCACGGTGCGCAGCCCCACGTTGTCGGAAAGTCCACCGTCGATCAGGTACAGGTAGCGGTGGTTCCCCGCATCCTGCAGCGCGGCCAGCTCGCGATTGCGCAGCCGGGCGCGGCCCTCGGCCGTCGGGTCGACATCGGTTCCGAAGATCCGGGCGAAGTAGGCGGGCAGATCGAAGTTGCAGGACCCGGCATAGTTGTCAAAGGCGACCGGTGCGAATACCCCCGGCACCGCGGAAGATGCGGCCGCGGCGCGGGCGAGGCGCACGGCGCTCAAGTCCGAGCAGATCATGTTGAAGGTGTTCTGGTTGAAGGCAAACCGCGAGCCGGTGGCAAGTTCGGTGGCGGCCACGCTGGTG
>JANNYI010000497.1:0-6096 GCA_031410015.1 Betaproteobacteria bacterium
CCGACGCCGGCGTGCCGGTGGGCGTGATGATCGCGCCGGTCATTCCCGGACTGACCGACAAGGATCTCGAAGCCATTCTCGACGCGGCGGTCGCCAACGGCGCGCGCTACGCCGGCTGGATCATGCTGCGCCTGCCGCGCGAGGTGGCGCCGCTCTTCCGCGACTGGCTGGAGGCGCATCATCCGTTGCGCGCGGCGCATGTGATGAGCCTCGTGCAGCAGGTACGTGGCGGCCGCGACTACGACGCCGCCTTCGGCACCCGGATGCGCGGCACCGGCACCTTTGCCGAACTGATCGAGAAGCGCTTCGACCTCGCCAGCAAGCGGCTGGGATTGGCGCGCGACCGCACCCCGCTCGACCGCTCGCGCTTCCGGCCACCGAAGGCCAATGCGGCGCAACAGGAGTTGTTCTAGACTTGACGGCCTGCCCATCAACGCTTTGCCCACCAAGGAATCAACGGATGCGCGCTACCCTCGGAAAGTTCACTGCAGTCGTTGTCCTCGCCGGCATGTCGTCCTTCGCCTGGGCGCAAGGGGTTACCGTGACTGCGAGCACCACGATCGAGTCGATACTCGTCGCGCAGCAGGGCAAGAAGGTCACGCTGAAGCTCGGCCCCAATGACGAGTTGAGCGGCACCGTCAAGGTCGTGACCAAGGACGTGGTGCAGTTGACCGAGCTCACCGGGCGCGAGTTCTTCGACGCCGTCGTCGAACTCAAAAGCGTCAAGGCGGTCATCGTCCGCGCCCGCAATTGAACAATCCGCGTGCACGCCGGCCTGGCGCGCCCGTCGGCGCGCCGGTGCGGCTTGCATGGAGGACACTGCGCGGGCAGACTTCCCGCAGGTTCGCCCGCACCGGAGGAAACGCGCAATGACGTCGATCACCCAGCGGCTTGCCGCCTGCTACACCGGCGCTGTTCACGACGTGCTGCGGATGATGGGGCACGAGAACATCGTGCTGCCGCCCGCCATCAAGGCCATCGCGCCCGGCACCAAGCTGGCGGGCCCGGTATGGACCGTATCCGGCCACATCGACCGCACCAAGACCCGCCACGAGACGCTGCTCGGCTGGTGCACGCTGCTGGCCAAGGCACCGGCCGGGCACGTGATCGTGTGCCAGCCGCACAATCACGAAGTGGCGCTGATGGGCGAGCTGTCCGCGCAGACACTGCAGGCGCGCGGCGTGCTGGGCTACGTCGTCGACGGCGGCTCGCGCGATAC
Source organism: Betaproteobacteria bacterium (assembly GCA_031410015.1). Taxonomy (GTDB): domain Bacteria; phylum Pseudomonadota; class Gammaproteobacteria; order Burkholderiales; family Casimicrobiaceae; genus VBCG01. The sequence continues at coordinate 1,220 of JANNYI010000497.1, forward strand.
CGACCTCGTGCTGGAGCAGAACTTCCCGGTGTTCTGTTCGTTCCTCACGCCGGCGGACATCGTCGCGCGCTGGATTCCCGATGGCTATGGCGAGCCGGTCACTATCGGTACGGTGACTATCTCCACCGGCGACTACCTGCTGGGCGACCGCGACGGCGTCGTGATCATCCCGCGCGCGCTGGTGGACGAAGTCGTCGCCAGGACCGAGGAAGTGGTCGCCACCGAGACCGACATGCGGCGCGCGCTGATCGGCGGGATGGATCCGGTGGAGGCTTACAACAAGTATGGAAAATTCTGACCGGCACCCCGCAGTGATGAAGCTCGCACCGCAGGACAATGTCGCCGTGGCGCTGCGCGCGCTGCGTGCCGGCGAAGCCGTGGCCTTCGATGGTGCACTGCTGGTGGTCGAGCGGGACACGGCCGTGGGGCACAAGGTTGCTTCGAAGCCGATCGCCACCGGCGATACCATCGTCAAGTACAACTGCCCGATCGGCATCGCAACGCAGAACATCGCCGCCGGCGCGTATGTGCATACGCATAACGTGAAAAGCGGTTACCTGCCCACCTATACGTTGCCGGCATGAGCGCCGCTACCGAAGCCGGTGACGTGTTGCGGGGCTATCTGCGCAGCGATGGCCGCAAAGGCATCCGCAACGTGCTGGTGGTCGCCTACCTAGTCGAGTGCGCGCACCATGTTGCACGCGAAATTGCCATGCCGTTTCGTGAGCGCGGCGTCCATCTCATCGGCTTTCCCGGCTGCTATCCCAACGCATACGCGCTCGACATGCTGGAGAAGCTCTGCACGCATCCCAATGTCGGTGGCGCGTTACTGGTCTCGCTCGGCTGCGAAGGCTTCAACAAGCGCCAGCTGGCGCGCACCATCGAAGCCAGCGGCCGCGAAGTGGCCACGCTGGGCATCCAGGACACCGGCGGCACGCGCAAGACCATCGCGGATGGCCGCGCGTGGGTGGAGCGCGCGCTGGCGGCACTGGACCTGCACGAGACCGTGCCGATGGGTATCGACGAGCTCGTCGTCGGCACGATCTGCGGCGGCTCCGACGCCACCTCGGGCCTCACCGCCAATCCCGCGATGGGCGTGGCGTTCGACCTGCTGGTTGCGGCGGGTGCGAAGACCATCTTCGAGGAAACCGGCGAGCTGATCGGCATGGAACACTTGATGGCTGCGCGCGCGGCCAATCCGGCGCTTGGCGCGGAGTTGAAGCGCACGGTGGCCAAGGCGGCGGAGTATTACGCCACGCTGGGCTACGCGAGTTTCGCGCCGGGCAACGCCGACGGCGGGCTCACCACCATCGAGGAAAAGTCGCTGGGCGCCTATGCCAAGTCGGGCCAGTCGCGCATCGACGGGATCATCAAGCCGGGCATCGAGCCACCGCGCAAGGGGCTCTACCTGCTGGACGTGGTACCCGATGGCGAGGTGCGCTTCGGCTTTCCCAACATCAACGACAACGCGGAGATCGCGGAGTTGATCGCCTGCGGTTCGCACGTGATCCTGTTTTCCACCGGGCGTGGCTCGGTCGTGGGGTCGGCAATCGCGCCGGTGATCAAGGTCTGCGCCAATCCGGAGACGTTCAAGCGGATGGCCGAGGACATGGATGTGGATGCCGGCCGCATCCTCGAAGGACGCGCCACGCTACCGGAAGTGGGGCAGGAAATCTTCGACCTGATCCAGCGCGTGGGCAACGGTGCGGCCACGCAGTCCGAAGTGTTGGGGCACCAGGAATTCATCCTCACCTACAAGAGCTTCGAACCGCTGGGACCGGCATGCCTGCCGGTGTAGCGCGCGTCCCCGGCGAAGGAGCGGGCGCCATGAACATCCGCCGCCTCGTGCCGGCGGACGCGTGGCCGTATCGGACGCTGATGCTGGAGGCCTATGCGAAGCATCCTGCCGCGTTCACCTCCAGCGCCGAGGAGCGGGGCGCGCTGCCATTGAAGTGGTGGGAGGCGCGCCTCGACGTTGCCCCCGACGCGGCTACCGTGGTGCTGGGCGCGTTCGATGGCGAGCGCCTTGCCGGCGCCGCGGGCATCGATTTCGAAACCCGAGCCAAGGCCCGCCACAAGGCCACGCTGTTCGGCATGATGGTGCCGGCGGCGGCGCGGGGCCGCGGCGTCGGGCAGGCGCTGGTCGAGGCCGCGCTGGCGCTGGCCCGCGCGCGCAACGGCGTGCTGCTGGTCAACCTGACGGTGACGGAAGGCAACACGAAAGCGCAGGCGCTGTACGAGCGCTGCGGCTTCGTCGTCTTCGGCGTGGAGCCGCTTGCGGTGGCGGTCGGCACAACCTTCGTCGCCAAGGTTCACATGTGGCGCGACCTTCGCCCTCCGGTAACGGAACCCGTCGGCGCGTGAGGCCGCTGGTCGCACCGCGCGCTTCGGGGTCATGCGTTCTGGTGTCTAATGCGCATGTCGGGGGGATGCCCCCGCCTACCGGAGCCAGGCCGCAATGAATGATGAAAAGATCAGTGTCCGCGTGACCGAGTCGGGCCAGACGCTGGAGGTCGTCGTCTTCAGCAAGCGCGCCGAGGTGATCGAAGTGGTCCTGGGCCAGGGCATCCACAACGTCCGCTGCCAGCTGACGCCCACGCGCAACGGCATGGCCTATGTCGGCAACGCGATGGGACGCGAGATCGTCTACGAGCGCAGCCAGGCGCTGGTGAAGGCCGACCTGGACAAGATCGGCGCGGCGCAGAACGCGTCGCGGAGGCGCTGATGGGCAAGATAGCGACCACCTGGGAGCTGATGAAATCGTCGTGGCGTGTCCTGATGCAGGACAAGTCGTTGCTGTTCCTGCCCCTGATCTCCGGCATCGCCGGGTTGCTGGTGCTGGCCGCGTTCATCCTGCCGATCATCGGCACCGGCGGCGGCGTCGGCCACTCAGCTTCGCCGTCACTGGCCACCTATCTCGTTGCGTTCAGCTACTACCTGTGCAATTTCTTCGTCATCTATTTCTTCAATGCCGCGCTGGTCGACTTTGTCGTCACGCGACTGCGCGGCGACGAGCCCACCATTGGCAACAGCCTGCGCGAAGCAGCCGGCTGCGCGCCCCAGATCGCGATGTGGGCGATTGCCGCGGCCACGGTGGGCGTCGTGCTCCAGACCATCCAGTCCCGCGCCGGATTCCTGGGCAGGCTGGTGGCGGGATTGCTCGGCATCGCGTGGACGCTGGTCACGTTCTTCGTCGTGCCGATGATCGTGATCGAGCGCAAGGGGGCGATCGAGGCGATTTCCGACTCCACCGCCATGGTGAAGAAGACGTGGGGCCAGCAGGTGGTCAGCGGCGTCGGCTACGGCCTCATCGGCTTCCTGCTGACGCTGCCTGCGATCGTGATCGGCATCGTGTTGCTCGTCGTGCTCGGCGCCAGCGGTGCGCACAGCTTCACCCCGTACGCGCTGGTGGTTGTCGCCTGCATGGCGTGGATCATCGCGGTGGCCGTCGTCATGTCGGCACTGAAGGCCATCTTCGGCGTCGTGCTCTACCTCTTCGCCAAGACCGGCAAGGTGCCTGCCGGCTTCGCCGAGCGGGACCTGCGCAACGCCATCGCAGCCACGTGAGCAGCAAGTCCGGTTCGCCGCTTCCCGCTGCCAGCTGGGCGGAGCGCGGAATCAGCGCGCTGAATGGCGTGGTTGGCGACTATCTCGACCGCAACCACAACGGCCTGGCGATTCCGATGGCGTTCGTGCAGGACATGCAGCCGCTCGCGCTGAATGCTGCCGCACTGCGCGCGGCGCAGCCTTCGCTCACCAGCAAGGTCGTCATCCTCGTCCACGGCTGGTGCTGCAACGAGGACGTTTGGCGCTCGCGGGAGGACGGCGAGACCTATGCCACGAAGCTCCAGCGCGACCTCGGCTTCACGCCATTCGCCGTGCGCTACAACTCCGGCATGCCCATTGCGCAGACCGGCGCTGCGTTCGCGGGCCTGCTGACCGCGCTGGTCGACGCCTATCCGCCTCCGCTCGACGAGATCGTGCTGATCGGGCACAGCATGGGCGGGCTCGTCATCCGCGGCGCATGCCACATCGGCGAGGAAACAAATGCCAACTGGCTGCCTCGCGTCCGCCATGCGTTCTATCTGGGCACGCCGCACGATGGCGCGGACCTCGAACGCTTTGCCCATGGTGCCACCGTGGCGCTGACCACGTCCCGCAACCCGATCACTCGCCTCATCGGCCGGGTCCTGGACGTGCGCAGCGCGGGTGTGCGGGACCTGCACGACGGGGAAGCCAATATCGGTGCCGGCGGCGCCGGAACACAGGCGCCGATGCCGTGGCTGGCAACGTCCCGGCATCATCGGCTGGTCGGGACGCTCACCAAGGACCCCGGGCATCCGGTAAGCCAGGCGTTCGGGGACGGTCTGGTCAAGGTGCCGGCAGGCGCCGAGCCGGGGGAAGCGCATCCGGACGTGACGGTCTTTCCGGGCGTCCACCACATGCAACTGGCGCGCGATCCGGCGCTCTATGCGGCCATCCTTGCGGCCGTCCGCGGCGCGTGACACGATCATGGTCATGGACAAGACCACGCGCCGCAAGCTGGAAGGCCTGAACCACCTCGTGCACGACGGTGTGCACGCGGCCGTCAGCGAAACCGAGAAGGTGCACAGCGAGTTCGCCCGCTACCCCTACGCGATCCTCGAACGAATCACGCCCATCGCGATGCCGGTGCGGGTGATCGAATTCGTGCAGACGTCGATCACGGGGCTGGTCTATCGCTCGATCCGCCTGGGCGCCACGGTGGCCAGCACCGCCGCCGCGGTCACGCTGGCTGCGTTGCCGGACGACAAGTCGGAACCGTAGGCGAGGCTGTAGGCGAGGCTTCAGCCTCGCGCCGCATGCCGACATCGAACCCGCGAGGCTGAAGCCTCGCC
>JANNYI010000498.1:0-4474 GCA_031410015.1 Betaproteobacteria bacterium
TCGACCGCGTGTGCGCCGCGGCGCAAGCGCGCGGCATCGCGGTCTACCTGCAGGTCATGGCCGCCAGTCCGCCCGGATACCGGGTGCAGTTTGCCGGGGTCGACGCCGCCGACCAGTGCCTCGGCCCCGACGATCTTCCGCATCGCGACCGGGTCGATCGCAACGCATCGCTCGCCAGTCCGCACATCGCGGCCTACACCGCGGCGCTGGTCGCGGAACTTGCCGCGCGCTATCCGCAGGTGACCGGCATCCGCCTCGACTGGCCCGAGTATCCGCCGTACGACATGAAGAGCGCGCTCTTCGATTTCAATCCGGCGATGCTGGCGCTGCTGGAACAGCGCGGTGCGGATCCGGACGTGATTCGGGTGGAGGTTGCCGCCTGGGCCGACGGCGTGCGCGCGGCGGCGGCGGGTGCGGCAGCCGGCGGTCCGACGGCGGTTGCATCCGCGCTGGTTGCTGCCGACTGGAACGCACTGACGGCGACGCATGGTCCGCTGGCAACACTTTTCGCCGCGAAAAAGGCGGCCGCGCGCGCGTTGCTCACACAATGCCGCGGCGCGCTCGATACGCTGCCGGGGCCGCGCCGCCGCTTCGAGCCGCAATTCTTTCCGCCGCCGTTTCACCACATTTCCGGAGGGCCGCTCGATGCGCTCGACGGCGTCGCCGACGCGATCGGCATCAAGCTCTACACGATGCACTGGCCGATGCTCGCGCGCTACTGGGCGCGCGACCTGATCGGCGCGGCCGCACCGGCGCAAGTCGATGCGGTCACCGCGGCGGTGGCGTGGCTGTTCGGCCTGACCGACACGCTCGACGCCGACGGCCGCCGGTTGCGCTACCCCGAGCCGCACGAGCCGCATCCGGTGGGCAGCCGCGCGCAACATGCCAAGCTGGTCGAGGCGCGCCGCCTGGCCGGCAGCGTGCCGGTGCGCGCCTTCGCCCACAGCTACGGGCCGCTCGACGACGTCGTGGCGCGCCTTCGCATCGCCACGCAGTCCGGCGGACCGATCTGGATCAACCGCTATGGCTACCTGAGCGACGCGAAGATCGCCGCGCTGGCGCGCTAGCCCCGCCCGACGAAGGGCATCTTGGTCGCCATCACCGTCATGAACTGCACGTTGGCGTCGAGCGGCAGGCTCGCCATGTAGACGACCGCACTGGCAACGTGCGCCACGTCCATCAGCGGTTCGATCGCGATCTCGCCGTTGGCCTGCGGCACGCCTTTCGCCATCTTGGCCGCCATTTCGGTGCCGGCATTGCCGATGTCGATCTGGCTGCACGCGATGTCGTACTTCCGGCCATCGAGCGACGTCGACTTGGTCATGCCGGTGACGGCGTGCTTGGTGGACGTGTAGGGCGCCGAATTGGGCCGCGGTGCATGCGCCGAGATCGAGCCGTTGTTGATGATGCGGCCGCCGCGGGGCGATTGTGCCTTCATCAGCTTGATCGCCTGTTGCGTGCACAGGAAGACGCCGGTCAGGTTGATGTCGACCACGTTGCGCCACTGCTCGAAGGTGAGTTCCTCGAGTCCGACCGGCGGCGCGCCGACGCCGGCATTGTTGAAGAGGACATCGAGCCGGCCGTGGGCGGCCCTGGTGGCCTCGAACAGCGCGGCAACCGACGCCGGGTCGGCCACATCCGTCGGGACCGCGGCGGCCCTGGCGGCAAGCGGCCCGGCGCTGGCGATGGCCGCGTCCAGCGCGTCGCGGCGGCGTCCGGCAAACATCACGTGGTAGCCCGCGCCGAGCAGCGCGACCGCGGAAGCTTTGCCGATGCCGCTGCCGGCGCCGGTGACGATGGCCACTTTGTGCTGCTCACTCATGCGATTTCCGATCGTTGTAGCACCCCTGCCGCCCGCTGGCGGGAGCGCGCTTGTTGTCGACTCGTGACGCAGTCTGTACTGCGGCGACGGAGGATTCCGGTCGCGTTACGCAACCGTAATCCAATCGTCCCGCGGCTGTCACGGGTCGCCGTCAAGATCGTCGGCTTCATCCACCCGCGGGGCAACCAATGAAATTGTACAGCGCATCATTGCTTTTGATCGTGGCCGCCTGCGCCGGCGCGCAGCTCGCGCACGGCGCTTCGTTTCCGACGCTGGACGGGCAGCCGCCGAAGGTGGTCGGGCACCGAGGCGCGCCGGGTTATCTTCCCGATCACACGCTCGAAGGCTACCGGACCGCCATCGCGCTTGGCGCCGATTTCATCGAGCCCGATCTCGTCATGACCAAAGACTTCGTGCTCATCGCCCGGCACGAGCCCGTGCTGACGGACACGACCAATGTCAAGACCATGCCAAAGTTCGCGAGCCGCAAACGAAAGGCAACCATCGACGGCGTCGATTACGACGGCTGGTTTGCTTCCGACTTCACGCTGGCCGAAATCAAGGAGCTTCGTGCCGTGCAGCCGCGGGCGCCGCGCAGCACCAAGTTCGACGGCGCGTTCGAAATTCCGACGTTTGCCGAAGTGATCGAACTTGCCAAGTCGGAAAGCGCGCGCCTTGGGCGCACCATCGGCATCTACCCCGAAACCAAGCACCCGACCTGGCATCGCGGCGTCGGGCTGCCGCTGGAAGCCCTGCTGGTCGCCGTGCTTGACAACGCCGGCTATCGCAGCAAGTCCTCGCCGGTGATCATCCAGTCCTTCGAGGTCGGCAACCTGCAGATGCTGCGGCAGATGACCAACGTGCGCCTGGTGCAATTGTTGTCGGCGTACGACAACGACATCAATACCGGAACGGCGTATTACCTCCCGAACGATCCCGACAGCGCGCCGTGGGATTTCATCGCGTCCGGGAGCAAGCGCACCTACGCGGACATGGTGACACCGGCCGGGTTGGCGGAGATCGCCAAGTACGCCGACGGCATTGGGCCGTGGAAGCGGCAGATCATCGGTGTCAAGGGCATCGATCTCAACGGTGACGGGAAGGCCGACGACACCAACGGGGACGGCAAAGTCAATGAAGCCGATGGCGTCACCAACGTGTTCTCGACGCTGATCGCCGATGCGCACAAGGCGGGACTCGTCGTGCACGCCTACACGTTCCGCGATGACGTGCCGTTGGCACGCGACTACGCAGGGGATCCGGTCCAGGAGTACATGCAATTTTTTGCGCTCGGACTCGACGGCCTCTTCAGCGATTTCCCCGACACGGCCTACAAGGCCCGCGAGTTGATGGCGAAAGGGGTGGTACCGGTCGTCGAGTACGTCGCCACCGGTTCGCAGCGCTACTTCCGTACCGCCACGCTTGCCGAACAGACATCCGTGGCCGGCAACCGGGTGGGCCCGTGGCAACTGACGGGCGACGTAGTGCGCGCATGGCGCAGCGCGGCGGACAACAACGCCGCGCGCCCGGTTTGCCGGGTCTACAACAACAACGGCGGACGGCATCTCTTTTCGCTGGATGCGGCAGAGTGTGCTGGTTGGAGGGCGCAGGCCGGCGCCGTGGACGAGGGGACGGCGTTCTTCGCGGTTCCCGCAACGTCCGGCGCCTGTCCGGCAGGCACGGTCGCCATCGATCGCCTGCGCATCACTGTCGGCGGCAATGCCTACGAGCGATACGTCGGCTCGGCCAAGGAGTCGGCCGCGCTTGTCAATCAGGGCTGGACCCGCGTGGGTATCGGCTTCTGCGGCGCGGCGTAGCGCCCGCGCGTAGCGCCTCGCCGGTGCGCCACCTGCGCATCGGCGCCGTTGCCTTTCACCGGGTGCGCCTGTTACAGTCCGCTCTATGACATTGGCATAGATGGGGCGATGGCAGCGCAGCGGCGAGGCAACGGGTTTCCGCTGCCGACCCGGTGCGGTGCGATTCCAGCATGAAGTGCACGATCTGCGGCCATTCGACCATGCCCGGCGCCATGCTGTGCAGGCCCTGTCGCGCCGCGCTCAAGCGCGCGCGGTACCTGAGCGTCCAGGATGCCTCGCCCTCGTCGATGATGCAGGGACGGCCGCGGCGGTCGCGGACCAAGGTGACCGCGTCGGCGTCGCCAAGCGCCGCGAAGGTGCTCGCCGCGCATGCCGCGGCCACGGTACCGGCCGCGGTGGCGAAGCGGAAACCACGCCCGTCGTTGCGCCCGTTGGTCCTTGGCGCCGCCGCCATGGCGGCGCTCGGCGTGGTGGCGTGGCTGGGACAGGCGCCGGCGCGCGATCCTGCGCTGCCGGTCGAATCGGCGGCACCTGCTGCTGCGCGTGTCGCGAACGTCGGCCCACTGCCGGCGCCGGCCGGTACCGCGGCCATCGGCACCAGGGTGGCGCCACCGGCCACGACCAGCGTCCTGTTGTCGGCGAGTCCCGCGGACGAGGACGCGTCACCGGTGCCGAAACCGGCGCGGACCCAACGAACGCCCGCGCCCCCGCCAACCCGAACCGCCGATTCCACGGTGCTCTCGGCAGGACAGGCGGGTGCGGCGTACGAAATGGTGCCCGAGCCGCCGCGTCCTGCGCCGATCGCGCCGGCACCCGCACCCGCGCCGCCGCCGCC
>JANNYI010000499.1:0-6931 GCA_031410015.1 Betaproteobacteria bacterium
GCGCGGCCGCGTGCCGCGCCACCTCCAGCCCGCCGCTGATGCCGCCCCACTTGCCGACATCGGGCTGCACGAAGGCGAGATAGCCATCGTCGATGGCCTGCGTGAACGCGTCGCGTCCGCGCAGGTTTTCGCCAGCGGCCAGCGGCACGGCGCTGGCCGCCGCCAGCGCGCGCCATGTCGCGTGCGCATGATCGGCCGCGATCGGCTCCTCGATCCAGTGGGGCGCAAACGGCGCCAATTCCGCGATGCGCGCGGCGGCGTCGGCCGGTGTCCACGCCTGGTTGGCATCGAGCATGATGGTGGCGGCGGGCCCGAGCGCATCGCGCATTGCGGCGAGATTGGCCACGTCGTGCTGCGCCCCGAAACCCACCTTCAGCTTGAACGCGCGATAGCCTTCGGCGTATTTGGCCAAGGCGACAGCGGCGACGTGGTCGGGACCGATGCCGCTGGCGTAGACGCGCACGGTGTTGCTTCCCGCCAGGTGTTGCCACAACGGCACGCCGGCACGGCGCGCGGCGATGTCCCACAGCGCCTGGTCGATCGCGCCCGCAATCTGCGCAAAGGGGCCGGGCTCGCCGCACTGGATGGCCATCTGTCGCGTGCGCTGTTCAAGCAGCGCGCGCACCACACCCGGATCATCCGCTGGCGCGGTGCGCAGGAGCGGTGCGAAGATGCTGTCAATGAGCCGCGCGCGATGCTCGGCGCCGACCTGCGGAAAGTTGGCGAATACCTCGCCCCATCCTTGTGCGCCGTCGCTCGCGCTGACGCGCAGAAAGAGCGCGGGGCGATTGGTCATCGCGCCGAACGCGTTGGCAACAGGCAACGCAATCGGCGCGCGCAGCACCCAGCATTCGAGTCGGTCGATTCGGGTGGACATGGCAGTTGAACGGTTGGACGGCGGCACGCGGCAATTGGTTTAGACTGCCGTAAATCGGAGAGCGCGGCAATGCATTTGATCTCGATCGTCAGAACCGTCCTCGTTGCGCTGGCTTTCGTTGCGGCGACGGGCGCGCATGCGCAAGCCTTTCCGTCGAAGTCCATTCGCCTGATCGTGCCGTTTCCGCCGGGCGGCGCGGTGGATTTCTTCGCGCGCGTGGTGCAGGCCCCACTTACCGAAAATCTCGGCGTGCCGATCGTCATCGAGAACAAGGCCGGCGCCAGCGGCATGATCGGCGCGGAATTCGTCGCCCGCGCACCCGCCGACGGCTACACGCTGCTGATCGGCAACATCGCATCGCTGGCCATCAATGTCGGCGTGTACCAGAAGATGACCTACGATCCGGTGAAGGATTTCACGCCGATCGTGCGCACGGTCGATGTCAACTATGTGCTGGTGGTGAATCCGGCGGTCCCCGCGAAGTCGCTACCCGAACTGATCGCCTATGCCAAGGCCAATCCGGGCAAGGTCGCGTATGGCTCTGCGGGCAGCGGCAGCCTGCCGCATCTCGCCACCGAACTCCTGAAGGCGCAGACGGGGATCGATGCCGTGCACGTGCCGTACAAGGGTGGCGGGCCGATGGTCACGGATCTCCTGGGCGGCAGCGTGCAGGTCGTGATCGGCGATCAGGCCAACCTGATGCCGCACGTGGCCACCGGCAAGCTGCGCGCGCTGGCGGTGGCGGGCCCGCAGCGCTCGCCGAATGCGCCGGAGTTGCCCACGATGGCCGAATCGGGGTTGCCCGGCTTCGACGCCACGGCGTGGCAGGGCGTGGTGGGGCCGGCAGGCATGCCGCCCGATGTCGTGCGCCGCCTGAATGACGCCTTCAACAAGGTGGTGGCCATCCCGGAGGTGCGCGCCAAGCTGATTGCCGGCGGTGTCGATCCCGTGGGTGGAACGCCGGAGGCATTCGGCAGCTTCATTCGCGCGGAGATCACCAAGTGGTCGAAGATTGCCCGTGATGTCGGAGCGCGCGCGGAGTGAGCGCACGCCTGCAAGGGGCGGCTGTTGCGTGTCGCCGCTCGCGACCGGGAACGCAAGGCGGTCGCCCGGGGTCTCATTGCCCATGACCGACACACCGCACTGGGCGTTTCCGTCGCCGATGCAGCCGAAGCAGGCGGACCTGGCGTTCGACCTCGAACACGCCTGTGGCGCGATGGTCCGCATCGCCGCCAAGATCCCCGACGATGCATTCACCGCGCCGCTCCTGGGCACCGAGCGCGGCGGCAACGGCGTGGTCATTCGTGACGACGGGCTCGTCCTTACCATCGGCTACCTCATCACCGAGGCGGAAACGATCTGGATCACCACGCACGACGGTCGCGTGGTGCCTGGGCATGCGCTGGGCTACGACTTCGCCACCGGTTTCGGGCTGGTGTTGCCATTGCAGCGGCTCGGCGTGGCGCCGCTGGCGCTGGGTTCGATCGCCAGTCTCGGTGTCGACGACGATGTGGTGGTGCTGGCCCACGGCGGGCGCTCGCATGCGCTCAAGGCGCAGGTCTTCGCGCGCCGCGAGTTTGCGGGCTACTGGGAGTATCTGCTCGACGAGGCGATCTTCACGTCACCGCCGCATCCCGAATGGAGCGGCGCGGCACTGGTGGATGACACCGGACGACTGGTCGGCGTCGGGTCGCTGTTCGTGCAGGAGGCGCTCGGCGAGGACATGGTCAAGGGCAACATGTTCGTCCCCATCGACCTGCTGCCGCCGATCCTCGACGACATGATCCGCACCGGCCGCCCCGCGCGCGCGCCGCGGCCGTGGCTCGGTCTTTATGCCAACGAGGACGAATCGCGGGTGCTGGTGGGTGGCCTTGCCAAGGGCGGTCCCGCCGACAAGGCCGGCGTGCGCCAGGGCGACACCGTGGTCGCCGTTGCCGATCATCGGGTGGCGGGCATCGCGGACATGCTGCGCAACGTCTGGCGGCTGGGGCCGGCCGGTACGGAGATTCCGCTGACCGTCGCCCGTGGCGGCAAAGTGATGCCCATCAGGGTGCGCTCGGGCGATCGCGGCGACTACATGAAGAAGCCGTCGCTGCAATAAAAATGGGGCCACGCCCCCATTTTTCTGTAGGCGAGGCTTTAGCCTCGCACGGCGTCACGTATAGCGCACCGCGAGGCTTAAGCCTCGCCTGCATGACCGTATAGCGTTCGTTACCGCGATTCCGGGGGCCGCCGCCGGTGCCAGTCGGTGGCATCCTGGAACGCGCGACCAAGGCGAATCAGCGTGGGCTCGGTGAAAGCGGCGCCGATCAGCTGCACGCCGACAGGCAACCCTGCCGCCGACAACCCCGCCGGTAACGTGAGCCCGCAACCGCCCAGGTAGTTGACCGGCCGGGTGAGCGCTGCGAGCGGCGCGGTGGCTTCGTCGACGTCGGCCACCGGCACCGCGGTGATGGGCAGCGTGGGTGTCAGCAGCGCGTCGCGGCCGCGCATCCACGCGGCGAACGCAACCTGCGCGCCGCGCACGGCGGTGACCGCATTGAGGTAGTCCGCAGCGGTGATCGTCTTGCCACCCAGAATGCGCTTGCGCACCCACGGGTCGATGGGGACCGATTCGTCCTCCGCGTACGCGCGATGATACGAATACGCCTCCGCCGCCAGCAGCATGCCGAGACTGGCGGCATAGGCATCGAAGTCGAAGGGCACGCGCATCTCGTCGACGAGGGCGCCGAGGTCGCGGAACATGGCAACGGCTTCATCGCGACACCGCCGCACGTCTGCCTGCAGGTACGCGGGAAACTGCTCGGGTGCCAGCGCGGTGATGCGCAGGCCGCGCACATCGCTGGCGCCGGCCAGCGCGGCCGCGCAATCGACGCGCGGCGCAAGCAGCGTGGCTGGATCGCGCGGGTCCGGTCCGGACATCGCGTCGGTCAGCAGCGCCACGTCGGCCACGTCGTGGGCGAGCGGCCCCACCGAATCGAAGAGCGTGGACAGCGGCACCGCGCCGTGGAGGCTGACGAGGCCGTAGGTGGGTTTGAGGCCCGTCAGGCCGCACAGCGCCGCCGGAATGCGGATCGAGCCGCCGGTGTCCGAGCCGATGGCCGCGGGTACCATGCCGGCCGCAACCGCGACGGCCGAACCGCTCGACGAACCGCCGGCAACGCGGTGCGTGGCCGGATCCCACGGGTTCCACGGCGCGCCCATTGGCTGGTTGCGACCCCAGCCGCCGAAGGCGAACTCCACCATGTGCGTCTTGCCCAGCGGAATCATGCCGGCGGCCAGCAACCGGTCGACTGCCGTGGCCGTGTAATCGGACTTGCGGCCCAGCCACGACTTGGAGCCCGCGGTGGTCTGGCGGCCGTCGAGCTCGAGGAGATCCTTGAGCGCGATCGGCAGCCCGTGCAGCGGCCCACGCGCGAAACCGGTGGCGCGCGCCAGGTCGGCGGCATCGGCCAGCGCGCGCGCGTCGTGGGCATAGACCTCGATGAACGCGTGCAGCTTGCCGTCGGTGGCGGCAATGCGGTCGAGGCACGCGTCGACGATGGCGCGGGACGTGGTCTCGCGCCGGGCAAGCTGCCCGGCGAGGGCGGCGAGGGAATGAAAGGGCAGATCGCTCATCGGGACAGGGAACCTGCGTTGGTCGATAACGTCAAACTATCGTAAAAATCAATTATTAACATTGGATTTATCAAACCACCCTCCCCACAATACCGATGTCGACTCATTCAACCAAGGAGCAACACCATGTCCCAAGCCCCGTTTCCCGGCAAGGAAGGCCAACCGGTCCCGCAGGTCTCGTTTCGCATCCGTCGCAACGGCGACTGGGCCACGGTGACGTCCAGCGACCTTTTCGCCAACAAGAATGTCGTCGTGTTCTCGCTCCCGGGCGCGTTCACGCCCACGTGCTCGTCCACCCATCTGCCGCGCTTCAACGAACTGTGGCCCGCCTTCAAGGCCCAGGGCATCGACTCGATCATCTGCATCTCCGTCAACGATCCGTTCGTGATGGAAGAATGGGGCCACGACCAGGAAGCCGAAAACGTGACGCTGCTGCCCGACGGCAACGGCGAGTTTACGCAAAAGATGGGCCTCCTCGTCGACAAGTCGGATTTGAATTTCGGCAAGCGTTCGTGGCGCTATTCGATGCTGGTGCGCAACGGCACGATCGAGAAGCAGTTCGTAGAGCCGCAGGAGCCGGGCGACCCGTTCAAGGTCTCCGACGCCGACACGATGCTGCATTACATCAACCCCAAGGCGAAGAAGCCCGACCAGGTGGCCATTCTCACGCGTGAAGGCTGCGGGTTCTGCAAGACGGCCAAGCGGCAGTTGACGGAAGCCGGTTACGACTTCGCCGAAATCACGCTGCCGCACACGATCCGCTCCCGGGCCGTGGGCGCCATCGCCGGTGCCGGCACGGTGCCGCAGGTGTTCATCAACGGCAACCTGATCGGCGGCGCGGAAGCGCTTGAAGCGTATTTGCGCAAGGCGGCGTAAGGTAGTGCGCCGGCAGCAAGACTGACGGGGGCCGGACGTTCCCGGCTCCCGCAGTCCATGAAGGGATATCGACGATGGCCAGCATTCAATCGACGCAACGCAGGGAACTCGTGACCGATGTCGCCGTGATCGGCGCCGGGACGGCGGGCCTGTCCGCCTATCGCACGGCCAAGGCGGCGGGCAGGCGCGTGCTGCTGATCGAGGGCGGCCCCTACGGCACCACCTGCGCGCGCGTGGGCTGCATGCCCAGCAAGCTCCTGATCGCGCCGGCGGAAGCGGCGCATTCCGTCGAGCGTTTCGCGGCCTTCGGGCTCCGGCTGGAAGGTGCGGTCAAGGTCGACGGCCGCGCGGTGATGCAGCGCGTGAAAAGCGAGCGCGATCGGTTCGTGCGCTTCGTGCTGGATGATGTCGAGGCCATTCCCGCCGCGGACCATGTGCGGGGTCATGCGCGCTTCGTCGACAACACGACGCTGCTCGTGGACGGGCACACCACGATCAAGGCGTCGCGCGTGGTGATCGCCACCGGTTCGTCGCCGAAGTTTCCGGCAGCCTGGGAGGCGCTGGGCGATCGCGTGGTCACCAACGACGATGTCTTCGAATGGGATGACCTGCCGCAAAGCGTGGCGGTGTTCGGCCCCGGCGTGATCGGCCTCGAACTGGGGCAAGCACTCCATCGGCTGGGCGTGCGGGTGAAGGTGTTCGGGCGCGGCGGCGGCGTGGGTCCGTTGGCGGACCCGGCGCTGCTGGCGGAGGCGCACCGCGTGTTCGGCGACGAGTTCTATCTCGATACCAATGCGCATGCTGAAGTTGCGCGCGACGGTGACGAGGTGGTGGTGGCTTATCGTGCCCTTGACGGCAGTGCGCGCACCGAGCGTTTCCAGTTCCTGCTGGCGGCCACCGGCCGTGCGCCCAACGTGCGCAACCTCGGCCTGGAGAATACGACGGTCAAGGTCGATGCCGCGGGTGTGCCGCTCTTCGAGCGGACCACGCTGCAATGTGGTGGCACCAACATCTTCATCGCGGGCGACGCCGGCAACGACGTGCCGCTGCTGCACGAAGCCGTCGACGAGGGGCGCATTGCCGGCGCCAACGCGGCGTCGTATCCGGCGATTCACGCCGGCTTGCGGCGGGCGGGACTGGGCGTGGTATTCACCGACCCGCAGATCGCGGTGGTCGGCGGCGGTTTCGCGGCGGTGCGCGACGTTGCGTACGTCACGGGCGCCGTTTCATTTGCGAACCAGGGCCGCTCGCGCGTGATGTTGCGCAACAAGGGCCTGCTGCATGTCTACGCCGACCCGGTCACCGGACGTTTCCTCGGCGCCGAGGCCCTCGGCCCCGACATGGAGCACATCGGGCATCTGCTGGCGTGGGCGTTGCAGATGCAGCTCACGGTCGCGCAGATGCTGGAGATGCCGTTCTACCATCCGGTGATCGAGGAAGGCCTGCGCACCGCACTGCGCGATGCGCAGCACAAGGTCGATGCGGCGGCGGCGGTGCTGGCGGCGGCGTAAAAAAGGGGTCAGGGTCGGTTTAAAAAGGGGTCAGGGTCAAATTCGCTTG
>JANNYI010000500.1:0-4020 GCA_031410015.1 Betaproteobacteria bacterium
GTGCGTTGGCGGCCCACGGCATTGTCGGAATTCGCCTCGACCTGTTGGCGGAGCCTGCCGACGTTGTGCAGGGCGGTGTGCTCGCAAGGTTGATCCGCCGGGTGGCCGACGAAGACATGCTGCTCGATATCCAGTGCGAGGGCGACCAGTTGGTGGCCATGGCGCCACTGTTGCACCAGATTCCGGTCCGCATGATCATCGATCACATCGGTCGACCGAATCCTGAACGCGGTCTTCGGCAACCGGGCTTCGCCGCGTTGCTTGGGTTGTCCGATACAGGACGTGCGGTGGTGAAGCTCTCGGGCGCCATGCGGTGTTCGCGTTCCGCGGCGCCGCATCCGGACCTCGATGCATACGTGGCGGCACTGCGGACCCACTATGGTCCCCAGCGCTTGGCATGGGGCTCCGATTGGCCCTTCCTGCGCAGTGCTTCTCGCGTTGACTACGGGCCGTTGCTCGCGCAACTCGGACGCTGGTTTCCAAGCACCGCCGATCGCCGCCGAATACTGGTGGAGACGCCGGCGCAGTGGTTCGGTTTCGAGAGCCACTGACGGGCCACCGCGCGCGCAAGACGCAGCAGCCCGTTGCGCAACTGATGTTCGGCCGCTACTGCGGCGCGCACATCACGACGATGTCCGCCCCATCGCCTTCGGCGATCCAGCCCTTGGCCACCATCTGGTCGCGCACGGCCTTGTCGGTCGTGTAGCGATGGTTGGCATCGGCGCGATTGGAAAACACGCGGTAGACGTTGATCTGCCCGGCCCCGCAATTGCCGAGGTTGGGCGGATACAGATAGAAGAACGTGGACGACTCCAGGATGAACGTGGGATTCTTGCTCATCGTGCCATCGCACTCGTTGGTATCGCGGCCGAAGAAGTGGCCGTCGCCCTTGCCCGGCGGAATGTAGATGCGGCACACGGCGGACGTGCCGGCCTGCGTGGCGGCGTAGGCCTTGAACGACAGGCCTGTGCGCGTCCAGCCCTTGAACGTGCCGTCGTCGAGCTTGGCGATTTCGCCCGGCACATACGTGATGAAGTAGTGATCGAGGGCCGCGTTGTAGAACTCGACGACCGTCACCGGCGTGCCCGGCGTGGAGGGCCCCGAGGCCCTGACCGCTGCAGCGGCATCGAGGATGCCGTAGCCCCATGTGAAGTTGGGGTTGGCCGGGTTGTCCTGCGTAGCCGCGTTGTACACGGGCAGGCCGACGGCAAACGGGCTGGGCTGCACCGTGGCATAGAGCCGCGCCTTCACCGTCTCCGGCGTCGCGGTCGGATCTGCCTGGAGCATCAGCGCCACGGCGCCGGTGATGTGCGGCGTGGCCATGCTGGTGCCGAAGGCCGCGTAGTGCACGCCGTCCGCCTCGATGGAGGTGCGCTCGGTCGCCGAGGCCTTGTCCGCCGTCAACGCCGACATGATCGTGGCGCCCGGCGCCGTGATTTCGGGCTTCATGATCGGCGGGCACTTGGCGAGGTTGCTGCAATTGCGGCGCGGTCCGCGGCTGCTGAACACCGAGATATCGGAGACCGCTCCCGGATAGTTGTCGGTGTTGGGGCCGTTGAGGCTGTTCCACGTGGTGCGCGTGTTGTAGGACGCCACGGCGATCACACGGCGCGGGGATGAGGCGTCGGTGAGGATCTCGGTGGTCACCGGCGCGATGTGATCGGTGAACACAGGCCCCGTCGCATCCTCGCCATTGACGATCGAGAACGGCGCGCTGCCGCCCGCGACCACGTTGCCGACCAGCGTGATCTTCCACGCGCCCTTGACCAGCGGTGAAGTGGCGGTGGAACCGATGAGGACCCGGATCTGGCGGTCGTCGTTGCTGGCATTGACCCCGGTCGACGAGAACTCCACGGCGCCGCATGGCGTGTTGACGGTACCGGGGTTCTCACCGGGATTCACGGTGGACGTGGCCGCGCAGCCGGGGCCCGTCACGTTGACGCCATACGAGTCGGTACCCGGGTACCAGACTTCGAGCGTGGCGAGCGTGGTAGCCACGGGTATGGTGAAGCCGACCGTGTCGCTGGCGCCCTGCGTGATGGTGCCGGTGGCGCGGATCGCCGCGTTGGCCTCGTTGCCGGCCGCCGCGACCAGGATCACGCCCGGCCCCGCGAGATTGTTCATGCCCACCTCGTAGTTCGACGTGCCGTCGCGCGCGCCGAAGTACGAGCCGAAGCTCATGTTGATCACCAGCGGACGACCCAATGCGGCGGCGGTGGCCTTCATCCACGCGATGCTGTCCAGAATCGCCGCGCTGCCATAGCTGTTGCCGGTGGTGATCAAGAGGTCGGCCGAGGGCGCCATGCCGATCATCCGGTAGGCGAGCTGGCCGTTGCCGGTGGCCTGGCCATTGCCCGCTGCAATGCCGCCGACGTGGGTGCCGTGGCTGTCGGTGTCCTTGTGGACGCAGGCCGCGGGGTCACCCGCATTCGCGGCATTGATCATGGCCGCCGTGCAGACGCCGCCATAGGTGTAGCCCGCGGGGGGCGCTCCGGAGGCGCCGGCGGGACGCTGGTCCCAGATGGCGAGGATGCGCGTGGTGCCGTCACCATTCCTGAAGTCGGCGTGCTTGAAATCGATGCCGGAGTCGATGATGCCCACGATCACGCCCTTGCCCGTGCCCGCAGACCAGTTGGGCGGCGTGCCGGTGCGCAGCGTATCGGCGCGCGCGGCGGCCACGCTCCTGTCGAGGCGCAGCGGTTGGGCGCGCGAGGCTTCGATCGACAGGACATTGGAGAGCGCGGCCACGGCGGCGAGCTTGCCCACCGGAATGTCGACAGTGGCGATGTTGCCCATCACCGAGCGCACGAGCGCGCCTTGCGCCCTGACGGCATCGAGGTCGCCCTCGAAGCGCAGGATGGTCTCGACCATGGACTGGCCCGACGCGGGATCGACGTTCATCAGTTTCCGCGTGATGCCACCACCGCCGCTGGCGACTGCCGAAAGCGTTGCATCGAGCTTCTGTACCGGCGCGACCGTGGCGGCACCGAGCGGCAGCGCCAGCGGCGTGACCAACACGGCGAGCACGATGGCGGTCCAGCGCGAAAATGGTTTGGCGTTGCGCATCGAAGTTGTCCCTGAATTCGTTGTGGTTGAGTTGTGACCGGGCGGGGGTATGTGGTCCCGGCCATCAGGCCGAAGTGTGTCGCAGAAGTTCAATCGCAGGCAAGGAACGCGACGGACGGGCCGTTGGCGCAGACGAACGACGCATTGCAATATCGGCCCGTCGACGCAGCACGAAACCCGGCCGCGCTGGTGCCCGTTACGCTGTATCGAAGTTCAACGAGGCGTCGCCGCGTACTCGGCGGCCGAGATCGCCAATGCCTCGAACATGTGCTGCGCCTAGCCGCGGAACACCAATGCCTCGAAGCGCGCGTCGCCCGTACGCAGGAGCACCATGCCAAGGTGTCCTAAGCGGGTGCTGACCAGGCCCTGTACCTCGCAGCCTTGAATGATATCCACGCCAAGCGCCGATGCGGCGCGCGCATAGCCCCACGCGACCGCATCATGCCGCGCGGTGCCGCCCCGCCGTTGCAGCAGTCCGCCGACGATCGGATAGCGTGCCTGCGTGGTCACATCGAGATGCGGCACGAACCGGCGAACCTGATCGAGGTCGAGCCATTCGGCGTCGATGTCGTTGAATTGCATCTGGTTGCCGCGACGCAGGAACTGGTCGCGCTGCGCGTCCTAGTGCGCGAGATTGAGCACGCCGCGCGGACTGAACATCACGTTGTAGTTGAGTTCCTGCGATAGCTCGTGCCACAGCTTCAACGACAACTCGTAGAAATGGGCGTTGTCGTCCAGCATGTAGTTCGAGCGGATGATCGTGGTGTTGCGCCCCGTGTTGCCGCCGCCGATCCACCCTTTCTCGAGTACCGACACATTGTTGATGCGGTGGTTCCGGGCCAGATAGAACGCGGAGGCAAGACCATGCCCGCCGCCGCCGATGATCACGACATCGTAGTGCGGCTTCGGCTCCGGATTGCGCCGGCCAGCCCGCATGGCCCTTGAGCGCCTGTC
>JANNYI010000501.1:0-2667 GCA_031410015.1 Betaproteobacteria bacterium
GCGGCCGCGGCGCGCGTACTCGCGCAGGATGACGTCGAGCGAGTCGAACTCACCGCGCGTGGCCACCACGCGCGGCACGCCGTCGTAGCTGTTGAGCACCGCGCGCAGCCCCTGGCCGGCGCTGGTCTTGGGCACGATGCAGTCGGCGCGCGGCGCGCCCGACAGCGCGGCCAGCCGCTGTCGAAAGTCATGCATTTCCGCGGCCCAGGCGTCCCAGGCGCCGCCCATCGCGGTGTACCACGCCGTCAGCGCTTCCTGCACGTCGTCCGCCGTGGCGTCGAGCGGCCGGCCCAGCGAATGGTTGGCAAGATAGGCGCGCGTGCCGCCGGCGGCGAGCACCCTGGCAAAGAGCGGCGCCACGTGCCGCGCCAGCGCGGCCTCGGTCAGCGCGCCGGGCCCGAGCGCCGCCACCGCGGCCTCGATGCGCAGCGTGGTGGAAGGCGCCGCATTCATGCGTCGACTCCGGCGCGGGTCCGATGCGCGTGCGCCAGCCTGCGCATCACGTCCCGCCGATCACGGTGCGCACATCGATCAGTTCGGGAAAGAACGGGTGATCCAGCGCGCGCTTCAGATACGTCACGCCCGACGAGCCGCCGGTGCCGGTCTTGTGGCCGATGATGCGTTCCACCGTCTTCATGTGCCGGAATCGCCACAGCTGGAAGCTCTCGTCGACGTCGACCAGTTTCTCGCACATGTCGTACGCATCCCACCACTGCCGCGGGTCGTCGTAGATGGTCTTGAATACCGGCACGAGGTCGGGATGGCGGACGTAGCGCTGCGTGAAGTCGCGCTGCAGGCAATCCGCCGGCACCGGCAGTCCGCGCCGGTGCAGGTGGCGCAGGAACTCGTCGTAGAGCGACGGCGCATGCAGCAGCGCGTCGAGATCGGCGAACACCGCGGGTTCGTGCCGGAACACGTCGAGCATCGCCGCGTGCTTGCTGCCCAGCAGGAATTCGATGGCGCGATACTGCGGCGACTGGAAGCCCGACGAGGAGCCGAGCGCGGGCCGGAACGCGTCGTACTCCGACGGCGTCAGCGTCTCCAGCACGGCCCACTGCTCGAAGAGCTGCTTCTGGATCTGCTTCACCCGCGCCAGGATCTTGAAACACGGCTCGAGCGCATCGGCGCGAATGAAACCGATCGCGGCCTTCAATTCGTGGATCATCAGTTTCATCCACAGCTCGGCGACCTGATGCTGGACGATGAACAGCATCTCGTCGTGGCGGGGGCGACCGTCGGCGCCGCGCGACAGCGGCTCCTGCGCGTGCAGCAGGCGGTCGAGCCGCAGGTAGCCGCCGTAGGACAGGCGGTTCGTCAGGTCGGTGACGATGCCGGGTTCGAGGTCGCTGGAGGCCATGGCCGTCATGCAGAAATGCGTCGAGGCCGAGTATACGCGCGGCATTGCCGGCGGCCGTCGCGCCGGTCCTGCGCTTCGTCACGGCCGGCCGCGTCGCGTCGCAGGCGCGGTGGGAGGCGCGCACTTCCTTTGTTACCATGCCGTGCCCATGCGAATCCGCGCCCACCTGCTCGTCCCCGCCATCGCCGCGATCATGCTGGCCGCCGGCTGCGGCAGCGACGTCGCGCGGAAGCGCAGCATCGTGCTGGCCGAGTGCCGGTTGCAGAATCTCGCGACGGCGGCCCAATGCGGCGAACTCGAGGTACCGGAGGACCGGGCGCAGCCCGCCGGCCGCAAGATCAAGCTCTTCGTCGCGCTGCTGCCTGCCAACACGCTCTCACCCAAGGATGATCCGCTGGTGATACTCGCCGGCGGACCCGGGCAGGCGGCATCCTCGCTCGCCGCCTTTGCCGCGCGGCTCACCGACATCCGGCGCACCCGCGACATCGTGCTGATCGACCAGCGCGGCACCGGGCGCTCCTCGCCGCTCACCTGCGATGCGTTCAAGCCGCGCGACGACGAGGCCTTCGACACGGACCCGCTGCCGCGGGCGCGCGAGTGCGTGGCGCAACTGCGCGCGCAAGGCATCGATGCCGCGCAATATACGACGACGGCGTGGATCGCCGACCTCGAGGCGATGCGCGAGGTGCTGGGCTATGCCCGCTGGAATCTCTGGGGCGGCAGCTACGGCACCCGCGTGGCGCAGGAGTACGTGCGCCGGCACGCTGCGCGCGTACGCACGCTGACGCTCGATGGCGTCGCGCCGCCCGCGCTGATCATCACGCTCGATGTCTGGCGCACCCGCGACGCGGCGCTGTCCTCCATTCTCAATGCCTGCGCGGCGGCGAAGCCCTGCCGCGAGGCGCTGCCCGACCCGCAGGCGGTGCTGGCGCGGGTGGCGGCCGACCTCGGTCCGGCCGGGCGCGGCGTCGCCTTCGTCGATCCGCGCACCGGCAAGCAGGAGCGCATGGATGTCACGGTCGATGCGGTGCTGGCCGCGCTGCAGCCGCTCACCTATCTGCCGGAGACGGCGGCATTGCTGCCCGAACTGCTGCGCCTCGCAGCCGCGGGCGACTACTCGCCGCTGCTGGCCGCCAACGTGGCGCTGACCGGCGGCATGAACGAAGCGATGAATGCCGCGCTGCACTTTTCGGTGACCTGCGCGGAGGACGTGCCGCGCATCAAGGATGGCGACGCGGCGCGCGTCCTGGGCGACCTGCGGGCACGCGAACTGGCGCAACGCCTGATCGCCGTGTGCAGCGTCTGGCCGC
>JANNYI010000502.1:0-3661 GCA_031410015.1 Betaproteobacteria bacterium
CAGCACCTGCAATCCCGCCGCCTCGATTGCCACCAGCAACTCCGCACGCGTGCGCAGGCCGAGGTGTTCCGCCAGGTCCGACAGGATCAGCCAGCCCTCGCCGCCGGGCTCCAGATGCGCGGACAGCCCGCGCAGGAAACCCAGCAGCATCCGGCTCTCGGGATCGAAGATGCCGTGCTCGAGCGGCGAACTCGGCCGCGCGGGCACCCACGGCGGGTTGCACACGATCAGCGCCGCGCGGCCGTCGGGAAAGAGGTCGGCCGGCATGACGAGCACCTGTTTCGCCAATCCGAGGCGTTGCACGTTGTCGCGCGCGCAGGCAAGCGCACGCGGATCCTGATCCGTGGCCACCACGTGCCTGATGCCGCGGCGCGCGAGCACCGCGGCAAGCACGCCGGTGCCGGTGCCGATGTCGAACGCGCGATTGTTCGATGCAAGCGCGGCCGGCAACGGCGCCTTCGCCACGAGTTCGATGTACTCGCTGCGAATCGGCGTGAACACGCCGTAATGCGGATGGATCCGGCCATTGATCGCGGGAATGTCGATGCCCTTGGTGCGCCACTCATGCGCCCCGATGAGGCCCAGCAATTCGCGCACCGAGGTGACGGTGGTGCCACCCGCGGGCGGGCCCCATGCCTCCGTGCAGGCCTGCTTCAAGTCGGGGGCGCGGCGCAGCGGAAGCCCGTAGTCGGCGTCGAGTTCCACCAGCAACATGCCCAGCGTGCGCGCGCGCTGCGAGCGGGTCAGCCGATGCTTGTGGAACGCCTCGGCGAGCGAGGCCGGCGCCGCGGAGGCGGCCTTGAGCCTGCGCTTGCGCGGCGGGCGATCGGCGCGGCTGGCCAGCGCCACCAGGATCTGGCGCGCGTTCTGGAAGTCGCCACGCCACAACATCGCGGTGCCCTGGCAAGCAAGATCGTAGGCCGCGTCGGCGGGAATGGTGTCGTCGGCGATCACCACGCGGGCTGGCGGCAGCGCGCCGCGCTCGGAACGCCACCGCGCGGAATGTGCCTCGTCGCCTTCGGTCCAGTGAATCAGCGGATCCGACCCTGCTGTTGCTTCCACCAAGTGAATACTCCCTGTAAAGCGTGAATATGTCACATCGGCGATGCGCGGTCCGGCGTGGCCCCGATTTCGTCGTGTCCAAGCAGCAGCACACTCGCTGCGTCTCCGTCGTCCAATGAAAAGGCGCCCGGAGGCGCCTTGTTGACCGACCGCGCGACAACAGCCTGCGCTTAATACTTGCTGGACAGCACGCCTGGCTGCGCCGAATAGTACGCGGCGAGATTGGCGATGTCCTGCGCAGTCAGCGTCTGCGCGAAGCCGGCCATGATCGCGTTCTTGCGCACGCCACTCTTGTAGTCGCGCAACGCCTTGGCGAGATAGTCGGGGTATTGCCCGGCAAGCTTCGGATAGTCGGCAATGGTGGAGATGCCGTCGAGGCCGTGACAGGCGGCGCACACTTCCTGCACCTTCTTCTTGCCCGCCTCGAGGTCGGCCGCCGCGACGGTGCCGCTGGCAACCGCGGCCGTCAATGCGGCCGCGACGAACAATCGGGAAACGATGGATGCGTTGTTCATTTGACCGCCGTCTGCAGGGGCGTTTGCGAATAGTAGGCAGCGATGTCGGCCATGTCGGCATCGGACAGCGTGGCAGCGATGGCCTTCATCGACGGGTGGCCGCGGTTGCCGGCCTTGTATTCCTTGAGGGCCGCGATGATGTACGCCGCGTGCTGACCCGAAATCTTGGGCACCTTGTAGACCTCCGGATAGGCCGTGCGCCAGCCGAGGATGCCATGGCAACCCTGGCACATGGCGACCTTCTGGGCGCCCTTGGAGGGGTCGCCGGCCGGGGCCGCGCCTTGCGCCTGCGCGACGGCGGGAGCCAGGACGGCCGCCGCAAGAACTGCTACCCACGAGATGCGTGTCATGAAATCGGGACTCGTTTCAATCAAAGATGCCGCCACGACAAACGGGCGACGGGGACCAAACCATGCGATTTTAAGGGCGATGGCGCGGTCAGGTCAAAGGCCGCGCACCTCGTTCGTCACCGCTCGAGGTACTGCAGCTTGTCGCGGACGTCCTTCCAGTCGTCGGCGTCCGGGGGGCCGGGCTTGCGCTCGATGATGGGCTTCCAGAGCTTGGCCAGCTCGGCGTTCAGCGCCGTGAACGGCTGCTGGGCGGCCGGGACGTCGTCCTCGGCGAAAATGGCCTCGACTGGGCATTCGGCCACGCAGAGCGTGCAATCGATGCATTCGTCGGGATCGATGACGAGGAAATTGGGGCCCTCGCGGAAGCAGTCCACCGGACAGACGTCCACGCAGTCGGTATATTTGCAGCGGATGCAGGATTCGGTAACGACGTAGGTCATGGCAGGCAATTCCCCGACGACCGGTGCACGGCGCAGCGGCCAAAGACCTTGAATTTTAGCAGAACAGCCGCAAGCTTCCTGACATGGACAGCGTCGACCTTGCGCCTGCCATGGGCTTCAAGCTATCGTTTGCCCATCCTCCCAACACCCTGACCCGCGCCGGCGCCGGTCCGGTTTCCCGCCTGAAAGGATTGCTCATGAGTGCCGCCATCAAACACGTTTCCGACGCCACCTTCGACAAGGATGTGCTGCAGTCGGGACACCCGGTCCTGGTCGATTTCTGGGCCGAGTGGTGCGGACCCTGCAAGATGTTCGCGCCGGTGCTGGACGAGATCGCCAAGCAATACGACGGCAAGGTCACCGTGGCCAAGCTCGACATCGATGCCAACCCGTCCACGCCGGGCAAGTACGGCATCCGCGGCATCCCCACGCTCATCCTTTACAAGGGCGGCCAGCCGCACGCGCAGAAGGTGGGCGCGCTCACCAAATCGCAGCTGACGGCGTTCCTCGACAGCAACCTGTAGCGTTCCCGCCGGCGGCGGTCGATTGACAGCCGCCGGCGTCCCCTATAACCTCCCCTTCGTTGACGTGATGCCCGGCCTGCATTGACCGGCTTACCGGTCCCGGATCCACCGGGTCCCAACGTGCAGCACCCGGCGGCAAGCCGCGGCAGTCTCCCTGCCTCGTCGGTTGGCCAGCCACCTCCCACATCATTCCTTCCAGGCCCACCGTGGCCGCCCTCGCGCCATTCCGGCACGTCGCCCTCCCGCCATGCATCTATCTGACCTCAAATCCAAACACATCTCCGAATTGATCGAATTCGCCAATGCGAACGAGGTCGAGGGCGCCAACCGGATGCGCACGCACGACCTCATCTTTGCGCTGCTGAAGCAGCAGGCGAAGAAGGGGGAGTCGATCTTCGGCGGCGGCGTGCTCGAGGTGCTGCCCGACGGCTTCGGCTTCCTGCGTTCGCCCGACACGAGCTACCTCGCCAACACCGACGACATCTACATCTCGCCGTCGCAGATCCGCCGCTTCAACCTGCACACCGGCGACACGATCGAAGGCGAGATCCGCACGCCCAAGGACGGCGAACGCTACTTCGCGCTGGTCAAGGTCGACCTCGTCAACTACGAGCCGCCCGAAAACGCGAAATCCAAGATCCTGTTCGAGAACCTGACGCCGCTGTTCCCGGACAAGACGATGGTCCTCGAGCGCGACATCAAGGCCGAGGAAAACATCACCGGCCGCATCATCGACATCATCGCCCCCATCGGCAAGGGCCAGCGCGGCC
>JANNYI010000503.1:0-1827 GCA_031410015.1 Betaproteobacteria bacterium
CAGCCCAGCCGCCAGCCGGTCATGTTGAAGTACTTGCTGAAGCTGGAGATTACGAACGCGTCGTCGGTGAGGCTCAGCACGCTCGGCGGCCGCTGCCCGGGCGCCATGTCGTAGGTAAGGCCGAGATAGATCTCGTCCACCACGAGCTGGCCGCCACGCGCCGCCACGGTGTCGACGATGCGCTGCATTTCGGCGTGCGGCACGACGGTGCCGGTGGGATTGGACGGCGACGCGATCAGCGCGCCGCGCGTGCGCGGCGTCCATGCGCGGTCCAGCATCGCGGCGGTCAATTGATAGTTGGCGTCGGGGCCGGACGGAATACCGACGGCCTCGCCCTCCATCACGCGCACGAAATGCCGGTTGCACGGATAGCCGGGATCGGCCAGCAGGATCTGCTCGTCGCGATCGACCAGCAGCGCCATCACCAGCAGCAGCGCGGCCGACGAGCCCGCGGTGACGATCACGCGCTCGGGCGACACCGTGACGCCGTAATGATCGAGGTAGTGCTGCGCGATCGCGCGCCGCAACTCCGGCAGCCCCAGCGCGGACGTGTAGTAGATGCCGCCATCCGCAATGGCCTTCTGCGCGGCGGCCAGCACAGGCCCCGGCGTCGGAAAATCGGGCTCGCCGATCTCCATGTGGACAATCGAGCGGCCGGAGGCTTCCAGCGCGCGGGCGGCGGTCTGCACCTCCATCACATGGAAGGGTTCGATCTCCGCGACACGCGCGGCGGTACGGATACGGGAGTCCATCGAAAGTCGTAGTGCCATCAACGCCAGGAAGGCGCTATCGTACCGCTTCCCACTTTCGCGTCCCGTGCCCGAGGTCATCGCGTGGATCCCCGTCGAACCCCTGCCGTCACCGTCGCGCTCGTCGCCGGGCTGCTGTCGTCCCTGGCACAGGCGCAGGTCTACAAGTGCATGGACGAGCGCAAGCAACCCGTCTACCAGGACAAACCCTGCGCGGCGGGTGCCGAGGTGCGCAACTTCGACACCGACCCGGCCACCGTTTCCGTCATCCCCATGCGCCCCGTTCCCGGCACCACCACGCGCGTGACGGCGCCGCCGCGCGTCAAGAACACGCCACCGGGTAAAGCTGAAAAAGTCCGCGTGGGCGACCCCGGCGAGCGCAAGTACATCCACCCGGGCATGAATGAGGGCGAGGTCATCGCGCGCATCGGTCCGGCGGACATCACCAGCGGCGGCAAGGGCCGCAAGCTGTCGCGCTGGACCTACATGCCGGTGGTGGGTGATCCGCAGACCATCACCACCGTGGTGTTCGACTACGGCAAGGTGATCGAGGTGGAACGCAAGGTGGTCAAGTGAGGGCGCTGGTGCAGCGGGTCAGCCAAGCGGCCGTGGCGGTGGACGAACGCATCACGGGCGCCATCGCCGCGGGCCTCCTCGTGCTGGTGGGTGTTGCCGAGGGCGACACCGAGGACGATCGCGCCTGGCTAGCGCGCAAGATCGTGCAACTGCGCATCTTCGGCGACGCTGCAGGATTGATGAACCTCTCGGTGCAGGACATCAAGGGCGATATCCTGGCCGTGTCGCAGTTCACGCTGTACGCCTCCACGCGCAAGGGCAACCGGCCGTCCTACACCGCCGCCGCGCGGCCCGAGATGGCGCAGCCGGCGTTCGACGCGTTCGTGGCGTTGCTGGCGGCGGAACTGGGAAAGCCCGTGCCCACCGGTGTGTTCGGCGCCCACATGGACGTGCGCCTGCACAACGATGGGCCGGTCACCATCTGGCTCGATTCGCGGGCAAGGGAATGAACGAATGTGAAAACGATGTAGGCGAGGCTTCAGCCTCGCGGGAACAATGCATG
>JANNYI010000504.1:0-1615 GCA_031410015.1 Betaproteobacteria bacterium
CTCCACGTAGTGCTGCGCGGAGAACGAGTTCATCTGGATCTGTTCCGGCGTCATCGGCCGCGCCACCCGCGCCGGCACGCCGGTGATCAGTTGTCCCGATTCAAATTCCTTGCGCTCGGTCACCAGCGCATGCGCGCCGACCAGCGAATTGTCGCCGATACGCGCATGGTTGAGCACCGTGGACTTGATTCCGATCAGCGTGTTGTCGCCAATGGTGCATCCATGCAGCATCACATGATGACCGACGGTGACGTTCTTGCCGACGGTGAGCGGCGCGCCCATGTCGGTGTGCAGCACCGAGCCGTCCTGGATGTTGGAGTTTTCGCCGATCACGATCGGATCGTTGTCGCCGCGCAGCACCGCGCCGAACCACACGCTTGCATTCCGTTTGAGAATCACGCGGCCGATCACAATCGCACTCGGCGCCACCCACCAGGCGTCGGCGTCCTCGACTTCAAGATCGGCGTCGGCGAGGCGATAGATCGGCATTCCGTGTCCTTCGCAGTCGCAAAACATTCACCAGGTCGCAACCCGTCGTTAACTACCCTGAGCGTCTTATGATCTCACGGGTTCGCCTTCAAGCGCACCCTAGGTTAAGGAGACCCACTGTGGGGAAATCCCGCGCGTCACGCGCGCCCAGGAACCGCCCATCAGACGCCGACAAGGCGCGGGCCAGCGACTCCTTCGATCACGACATTTTCTTCGACCGTCCCGCCGTCGGCTTCCAGCCGGCGGCGTTTTCATTTTCACCACCTGTCCAGGAGGGGTCCATGGCGAAGCGACCAGTGAAACGCGCAACTCGTGACAACACACGCGGCGCGGCCAGAGACTCGGGGCGGGAGGAAACGCGCGGACACCTCCAGGTGGTGCGCGCGGGATGGAACCCGGCCAACGATTCAGGCGCCCGCGACCAGAGCTACATCAAGACCATCAAGCCGAAGAGCAAAGGCCAGGAAAAACTCATCCAGGCGATCGACACGAACAATCTCGTACTCGCGCTCGGCCCCGCTGGCACCGGCAAGACGTATCTCGCAATCGCGAAGGCGGTCGAGGCGCTGGAAGCCGGCAAGGTCGGACGCATCGTGCTGTCGCGCCCCGCCGTCGAAGCCGGCGAATCGCTCGGCTTCCTGCCCGGCGCCATGGAAGACAAACTCGCCCCTTACCTGCGCCCGCTCTATGACGCGCTGTCCGATCGTCTCTCGCCGAAGCACCTGAAGGCCATGATGGCAGAAGGGCAGATCGAGATCGCGCCGGTGGGCTTCATGCGCGGCCGCACGCTCAACACCGCCTTCGTGGTGATCGACGAGGCGCAGAACTGCACGTTCGGGCAGATCAAGATGCTGCTCACGCGGCTCGGCTGGCACTCCACCATGGTGGTGACAGGCGATCCCGCGCAGACCGACCTGCTGCCGGAACTCTCCGGGCTGAAACAGGCCGCAGAAAAACTGGAGCCCCTGAAGGACATCGCTGTGGTGCGGCTTGAGGAACAGGACATCGTGCGCCACCCGCTGGTGGCCCGCATGCTGACCGTTCTTTAGAGTTTGTTAACCGCGACTCTGCGGTACTGCACGCATCGGAAACGTCGTGAAGGGCGGAGCAGCCGGAACCTAGGTTC
>JANNYI010000505.1:0-2762 GCA_031410015.1 Betaproteobacteria bacterium
CCGAGCGGCACGTATTCCCACTGCTGGATGTCGCGCGCGCTCCAGTCGTTCAGCAGCACCATGCCGAAGATGTGCGCCTCGGCCTCCGCCGCGGCGATGGGTTCGCCCAGCCCATTGCCCTGCCCGACGATGAAGCCGGTCTCGAGTTCGATGTCGAGCTTGCGGCACGGCGCGAACACCGGCCGCGCGGCGTCCGGCATCTTCAACTGCCCCAGCGGCCGCCGCACCGGCGTGCCGCTGACCACCACCGAACTCGCGCGGCCGTTGTAGCCGATGGGAATCTCGAGCCAGTTGGGCAGCAGCGCATTCTTCGGATCGCGGAACATCGACCCGACGTTGGTCGCGTGCTCCTTCGACGAATAGAAGTCGGTGTAGCCCGGGATCGTCACCGGCAGGTGCATCGTGGCGCGGCTCTGCGGCACCAGTGTCCATTCGCGCAACGTCGCATCGTCGCCCAGGGGACCAGAGCCGGCGCGCAGCAGTTCCGACAAGCGCACGCGCGTGGCGTGCCAGGTGTCACGCCCCAACGCGATGAACACATTGAGCGCCGGCTCCGTCCACACCGCGTGCGGGGCGGTACGCAGGAGCCCCGCTTCGGCCAGCGCCGCCAGGTCGGCGATCTGGTCGCCGATGGCCACGCCGGCGCGCGGCTGCGGATTGGATGCGGTGCTGAAGATGCCGAAGGGCAGGTTCTGGATCGGAAAATCCGTCACGCCGCCGTTAGCGCTGGCCAGAAAACTCCTGAGCTTCGGATCGTGCGTGGAATTGAGAGCGGGCATGACTGGGACCTCGATATTGCGGCAATCGGCATTCTCCGCGCGGCCTGCAGCCTCACGGCGCTGCAGGCTTCAGGCGTGTGCAGTGCCTCCGGCGACCTGCGCGGCACGCTCATAGACCGGCTCGTTGAACAGCGACGTGATCGTCACGCGGCGAATGTCCGGCTGATCCGGAATGGTGTACAGCACCGGCGTGATCAGTTCCTCGAAGATGCCGCGCAGGCTGCGCGCGCCGGTCTTGTACTCCAGCGCCAGTTCGGCGATCTGCTCGAACACGCGCGGCTTGACGTCGAGTTCCACGCCCTCGATGCGAAAGATGTCGTGGAACTGCTGGTAGAGCGCGTCGCGCGGCTCGGTCATGATCCGCACCAGCATGTCGCGCGTCAGGTCCTGGAACCGGGCGATGATGGGCAGCCGGCCGGTGAACTCGGGGATCAGGCCGTAGGTGAAGAGGTCGGTGGGCTTCACCCGGGTGTTGAGGCGATCGAGGATCTTCTGGTCGTCGCCCTTCGACGTGGCGATGAAGCCGTAGCCGTGCGTCTGCGACTTGATGATCTCCTCCAGCCCCACGAAGGCGCCGCCGCAGATGAACAGGATGTTGGTGGTGTCGACGTACTTGCCCGAGTGCAGCTTCACCTGCGAGCCTTCCATGATCTTCAGCAGCGCGTGCTGCACGCTCTCGCCGGAACTCGCGCGCACCTGCCCATCCTCGGCCTTCAGCTTGTCGATCTCGTCGATGAACACGATGCCGTAGCGCGCATCCTCCACGCTGCCGCCCGCGCGGTCGGCCAGCCGCTGCATGATCGCCTCGATTTCCTCGTTGACGTAGCGCGTCTGCGCCAGCGAGGTGGCCTCGGCCGTGACGAAGGGCACGCCGAGGATGCGCGCCATCGTCTCGCACATCAGCGTCTTGCCGGTGCCGGAGTTGCCGATCAGCAAGAGGTTGCTCTTCACGATCGGCACGCCGTCGGTGCGCGACTTGGCGATCTTGCGAAAGTGCGCGTAGACCGCGACGGCGAGGATCTTCTTGGCGTCGGTCTGCCCGATCACATACTGATCGAGCAGTTCGACGATCGCGCTGGGCTTGGTGGACGGGTCGAGCATGGCGGGCCGGTGGCGCTCTGTAGGAACTCTGTAGAAACTCTATAGGAACTCTGTAGGCGAGGCTTCAGCCTCGCAGGATCGATGCGTACACCCCCGATGCTACACGCTGCGACCGGCACAACGCACTATCCCGAAACCACGCCACCCGACTAGAATGCCATCCCATGGGCAAGAACCGGCTTGAAGCATTCAGCGATGGCGTGATCGCCATCATCATCACGATCATGGTGCTGGAGATGAAGGTGCCGCACGGCACCGACTTCGCCGCGCTGTGGCCGCTGGCGCCGGTCTTCGGCAGCTACGTGATGAGCTTCGTCTACGTCGGCATCTACTGGAACAATCATCACCACCTGCTGCACGCCGCCGGCACGGTCGACGGCCGCATCCTGTGGGCCAACCTGCACCTCTTGTTCTGGCTGTCGCTGATCCCGTTCGCATCCGGCTGGATGGGCGAGAATCACTTCGACACGCTTCCCGTCGCGCTCTACGGCGTGCTGCTGTTCATGTGCGGCACGGCGTACTACATCCTGGCGCAAATGATGATCGCGCACGACGGCCGCGACTCGACGCTGGCGGTGGCCGTGGGCCGCGACCGCAAGGGCATCTTCTCGATGGTGCTGTACGTCATTGCCATTGCGCTGGCCTTTGTCAGCACCATGGCAGCGGTGGCGATCTATGCGTTCGTGGCCGCGATCTGGCTGATTCCGGATCGCCGGATTTCCAGGGCGCTGGGACGCGAGCACACCAAGCCGTAGGCAGGGCCTGTAGGCGAGGCCTGTAGGCGAGGCTTCAGCCTCGCGAGATTTGCCGCCGCGGCTACCTCACGCCGGCGGCACGCACATCACGATCAGGTCGGGCCCGTCGCCTTCCGCCAGCCAGTTG
>JANNYI010000506.1:0-1838 GCA_031410015.1 Betaproteobacteria bacterium
GACGCCACGACATTCCCGCGAGGCTGAAGCCTCGCCTACGGTATAATTCGTGGTGCAAATGCCGCCTGCCCCGCCCGGCCGGCGGCTTTTCATTTCCGCCCCATGAACACGCCCAACCTCCCTGCCGACCTGATCCGCGACGTGGCCATGCGCCGCACGTTCGCCATCATCTCGCACCCGGACGCGGGCAAGACCACGCTGACCGAGAAGCTGCTGCTGTTCGGCGGCGCGATCCTGATGGCCGGCACGGTGAAGGCGCGCAAGAGTTCGCGCCATGCCACGTCCGACTGGATGGAAGTGTAAAAGCAGCGCGGCATCTCGGTGACGAGCTCGGTGATGCAGTTCGACTATGCAGGTCACACGATCAACCTGCTCGACACGCCGGGCCACCAGGATTTTTCGGAAGACACGTATCGCGTGCTCACCGCCGTCGACGCGGCGGTGATGGTGATCGACGCCGCCAAGGGCGTCGAAGCGCAGACGATCAAGCTGCTGGAAGTGTGCCGGCTGCGCAACACGCCGATCATCACCTTCGTCAACAAGATGGATCGCGAAGTGCGCGAGCCGGTGGAACTGCTCGAGGAGATCGAGTCGGTGCTGAAGATCGACTGCGCGCCGATCACGTGGCCCATCGGCATGGGCAAGTCCTTCCGCGGCGTGTTCGACCTGCGCCGCGACCGCCTCGTGCGCTTCACGCCGGGCGAGGAGCGCAGGAGCGACGAGAGCGAAGCCATCGAAGGCCTCGACAATCCGCGTCTCGCGCAGCTCTATCCGGACGAAATGCCCGCGCTGCTGCGCGACGTGGACCTGATCCGCGGCGCCAGCACGCCTTTCGACCTCGACGAGTTTCTCGCCGGCCGGCAGTCGCCGGTGTTCTTCGGCTCGGGCATCAATAATTTCGGCGTGCAGGAAATCCTGAATGCGCTGACCGAATGGGCGCCCCCGCCGCAGCCGCGCGACGGCGGCGAGCGCATCGTGCAGCCGGCCGAGGCGCCCTTTTCCGGCTTCGTGTTCAAGATCCAGGCCAACATGGATCCGCGCCACCGCGACCGCATCGCGTTCTTCCGCGTATGTTCCGGACGCTACGCGCCGGCGATGAAGGTGGATCACCAGCGCACCGGCAAGGAAATGAAGCTCGGCAACGTGATGACCTTCATGGCCAACGAGCGCGTGGCAAGCCAGGACGCGGTGGCCGGCGACATCATCGGCATCCACAATCACGGCCAGCTGCAGATCGGCGACACGCTCACCGAAGGCGAGGCGCTGTCGTTCAAGGGCATTCCCTACTTCGCGCCGGAGCTCTTCCGCGTGGCGCGCCCGCGCGACCCGTTCAAGGCCAAGCAACTGCAGAAGGGCCTGCAGCAGCTGGGCGAGGAAGGCGCGATCCAGGTGTTCGAGGCGTCCCACGGCGGCACGCTGCTGTTAGGCGCCGTGGGCCCTCTTCAGTTCGAGATCGTCGCCCACCGGCTGGCGACGGAATACAAGGTGGACGCGATCTACGAGCCCGCGAACATTTCCACCGCCCGCTGGCTCACGTTTCCGGACGACACCGTGCGGCGCAACTTCGAGCGCGAGCAGGCGGCCTCGCTCGGCGTCGATGTCGATGACAACCCGGTGTTCCTCGCGACCAACAAATACAACCTGCAGGTGACGATGGAACGCTGTCCGTAGGTGGGCTTTCACGCCACCCGCGAGCACGGGCAGCGGATGGCGCACGGCTGAGCCGATCCCGCGCGCCTGGCCCCAATGCTGTTCAATTGAGGTTTGGCCGTCGTTCCCGCGAAGGCGGGAATCCAGTGTCTTGCGCCGAACGCCACTGGGCCCCCGCCTTCGCGGGG
>JANNYI010000507.1:0-1233 GCA_031410015.1 Betaproteobacteria bacterium
CTCTGGCTGCCGTTCCCGGGCGTCGAATTCCAGGCGTTGCTCACCGAGATCGCCTCGATCAAGCCCGACGGGGTGTACGCGTTCTTCGCCGGCGGCGGGGCGGCCAAGTTCCTCAAGGACTACCAGCAGGCGGGCCTCATGAAGAGCATCCCGCTGGTCGGTCCGGGCTTTCTCACCGAGGGCGTGCTCGAAGCGGTCGGCGGCGCGGCGGAGGGCGTCGAGACGTCGCTGCATTACGGAGACGGCCTGGAGACGCCCAAGAACAAGGCGTTCCGCCTGGCCTACGCGAAAACCTTCAAGCTGCAGCCCGACGTCTATGCGGTGGCGGGTTACGATTCGGGACTGCTGCTCGAATCGGGCATGAAGGCGGTCAAGGGCGATTTCAGCCGGAAAGCCGATCTCGTCAAGGCCATGGAGAAGACCAAGATCGACAGCCCGCGCGGGCCGCTCACTCTGTCGAAAGCGCACAATCCGATCCACGACCACTATCTGCGCAAGGTCGTCGGCAACGAGAACCGGGTCATGGGCGTGGCGGTCAAGGCGCTGGACGACGATCCGGCGATGATGGCGGCCTGCAAGATGACGTAAGGCACAGGGGGCAAGGCACAGGGGAACCTCAGGGCGGTTCCCCCGTACCCCCTTCCCCGAAGCGGGAGCGACCTACCCCAGCCCTTTCGGTTTTGCATGGACTTCATTACCTTCCTGATCCAGTTGCTCAACGGGGTGCAGTACGGCCTGCTGCTGTTCCTCGTTTCGTCCGGACTCACGCTGGTGTTCGGCATCATGGGCATCATCAACATCGCCCACGGCAGCTTCTACATGATCGGAGCCTACCTCGCGTGGTCGCTCACGGGGGCGCTCGGCAATTTCTGGATCGCGCTGCCGGCAGGCATCGCGCTCACGGTGGCGATCGGCATGCTGCTCGAGTGGCTGGTGATCCGGTTCCTTTATCACCGCGACCACCTCTACCAGGTGCTGCTCACCTATGGGCTGATCTTGGTGTTCGAGGAATTGCGCAGCCTCCTGTGGGGTGACGACGTGCGCGGCGTGGATCTGCCGAAGATCCTTTCAGCCTCGATCCCGCTCACCGAAACCCAGGCCTATCCGGTCTACCGTCTGTGGATCTCGGCGGTGTGCCTGGCGGTGGCCGGGCTGATGTACTGGGTGATCCAGAAGACGCGCCTCGGGATGATGATCCGTGCCGGGGCGACGAACCGGGAGATGGTGCAGTCG
>JANNYI010000508.1:0-21862 GCA_031410015.1 Betaproteobacteria bacterium
CAGCCAACTGCGCGCCGGCGCCGCGTGGCCCTCGAGGACCGCAGCACCGAATGCCTGCGCCGTGGCCTCGATCGCGTGGATCAGCACGGAATCGCGGTCGATCGCCACGGCCCGCGCCGCGCCGCGCGACAGCGCTTCGAGCGACAACGCGCCGCTGCCGGCATAAAGATCGAGCGTCGTGAGCTCGGCCAGGTCCTGCCCCAGCCAGTTGAACAGCGTTTCGCGCACGCGATCGGGCGTGGGGCGCAATCCGGGGACCTTGGGGACGCGGATCACGCGGCCGCGGAAGCGGCCGCCGATGATGCGCACGCGCTGGGCGGAAGGAGGAGGCATGGGAGGCGGGGAGAGTTGAACCGGTAGAATCAGCGCTTTTGCGTCCCGCACGCAAGTCGCGCGGCGCGAATTCGAGGTTTCCGTTGTTCGATCTGTTCCGAAAAAAGCAGGACGCCATTCCCCCGCCATCGGTTGAAGAGGCGGCGGCTGTTCCCGCGCGGTCGTGGACCGAGCGCCTGAAGGCCGGCCTGGGGCTGTCGCGCGGCAAGCTCTCCGGCGCGCTGGCGGGTGTCTTCTCGCGCCGCAAGCTGGACGACCAGGCGCTGGAGGAACTCGAAACCGCGCTCCTGACCGCCGACGTCGGCGTGGATGCCACCGACCACCTGCTGGCGGATCTCCGCCAGCGCTGGAAGCGCGCCGGCGACGAGGCCGACCCGCGCACCGTGCTGGCCGATGCAATGACCGAGCTGATCGCGCCGCTCGAGCATCCGCTGGTGGTCGGCCCCGAGCGCCCGTTCGTGATCATGCTGGCCGGCGTCAACGGGGCGGGCAAGACCACGTCCATCGGCAAGCTGGCCAAGTGGCTGCAGCAGCAACAGCTGTCGGTCCTGCTGGCTGCCGGCGACACGTTTCGCGCTGCCGCCCGCGAGCAGTTGTCCGTCTGGGGCGAGCGCAACGGCGTCGCGGTGATCCAGCAGGCCGGTGGCGACGCAGCGTCGGTGATGTTCGACGCGGTCAGCGCGGCGCGCGCGCGCGGCATCGATGTCGTGCTGGCCGATACCGCCGGGCGCCTGCCCACGCAGGCCAACCTGATGGAGGAGCTGCGCAAGGTGAAGCGGGTGATCGCCAAGGCGCAACCCGGCGCGCCGCATGCGGTGCTGCTCGTCGTCGACGCGAACACCGGCCAGAACGCGCTGGCCCAGGTCAAGGCCTTCGACGCCGCCGTAGGGCTCACCGGCCTCATCGTGACCAAGCTGGACGGCAGCGCGAAAGGCGGCGTGGTGGCGGCCATCGCCAAGCAGCATCCGGTGCCACTGGCCTTCATCGGCGTCGGCGAAGGGGTGGACGACCTGCGCCCGTTCGCAGCGCGGGAATTCGTCGAGGCGCTGCTGCCGGACGCCGCCGCCCCGGCCTGAGTCGCCGGCCGTCGCCGCAGGCGATCCTTCCGGGTCGCCATTCGTCGCCACCGGTCGTCATTCGTCGCATGACGGACCCAGGCGGCTCGGTGCCTGTTAGCTTCATTGCTGCATCGCGCGAGGCTGAAGCCTCGCCTACGGCGTTACGGGAAATCCCCGCCGGGCGGGAAATCCCCACCGGGCGGGAAGTCCCCGCCCGACCCTGTAGGCGAGGCTTCAGCCTCGCGACCGCTACCCATTCCGGCATTCCCCCGAACCCCCGGTTGGACAAACCCGAGCAAATTAGTCGGGAACTTCCTTTCCGGTTAGCACTCGAAATCATCGACTGCTAATATAATTCACGGGGTTGGTGGACCGGCAGTCGAGCGCCACCGCCAACCCGACGTCGCATAAGGAGATCTGGCATGACGAATACCACCGCGCTGGCCTTCCCCACCCCTGCTTCGCTGGGAAGCCTGGATCACTATATCCAGGCCGTGAACCGTTTCCCGCTGCTGACGCAGGAGCAGGAGACCGCGCTCGGCCGCCGTCTCAAGGCTTCCGACGACATCGCCGCCGCCCGCGAACTGGTGCTGTCGCACCTGCGCCTCGTGGTCGCGGTTTCGCGCAACTACGTGGGCTACGGCCTGCCGCAGGCCGACCTGATCCAGGAAGGCAACGTCGGCCTGATGAAGGCCGTCAAGCGCTTCGATCCCGAGCGCGGCGTGCGCCTCGTGTCGTTCGCGCTGCACTGGATCCGCGCCGAAATGCACGAGTACATCCTGCGCAACTGGCGCCTGGTGAAGGTCGCCACGACCAAGGCCCAGCGCAAGCTCTTCTTCAACCTGCGCAGCATGAAGGCCAGCACGGCCGCGTTGTCGGTGGCCGACGCCGCGAAGATCGCCAAGGATCTGGGCGTCAAGCCCGAGGACGTGGTCGAGATGGAAACGCGGTTGACGGGCCACGACCTGGCGCTCGACCCGACGCCCGGCGACGAGGAGAATTTCGTCTCGCCGATCGCGTACCTCACCGACACCGAGGACGAGCCGGCCAGGATCTACGAGCGAGCGCAAACGGCGCAGCACCGCACCCGCGGCCTGCAAAGCGCACTGGCGCGGCTCGACGACCGCAGCCGCCGGATCATCGAGGCGCGCTGGCTGAAGGAGGACGACTCGACGTCCACGCTGCAGGACCTGGCCACCGAGTACGGCGTGTCCGCCGAGCGGATCCGCCAGATCGAAAGCAAGGCGATGAAGACGATCCGGGCGCAGATGGTGGCTGCCTGACCGCCGCCGCACTGCCACTGCAACGACAACGGGCCGCGCGATGCGGCCCGTTGCACGTCCGGGCTTCAACCGTCACAGCTCGATCTGGGTGCCCAGTTCGACGACGCGATTGGTGGGAATCTGGAAGAACTCCGACGCCTTGACGGCGTTCTTCGACATCGACGCGAAGATGCGCTCGCGCCAGATCGCCATGCCCGGCGCCCCGGTGGGAATGAGCGTTTCGCGCGACACGAAGAACGACGTTTCCATCATCTCGAACGCAAAGCCGCGCCGCCCCGACTCTTCCAGCAGCGCCGGCACGTCCGGATCTTCCTTGAAGCCGTACCAGGCCACGAACTGGTAAAAGTCGCAGCCCAGCGTGCGCACCTCGATGCGCTCGGACTCCGGCACGTAGGGCGTGTCGCGCATCATCACGGTGAGAAACACCACGCGCTCGTGCAGCACCTTGTTGTGCTTCAGGTTGTGCAGCAGCGCGTGCGGCACGCGGTCGGGCGTGGACGTCATGAAGATCGCGGTGCCGTCGACGCGGATGGGCGGGGCCACCTCGATGCTCTGGATGAAGAGGTCGAGCGGAAGCGCGTCCTGCGAGAGCCGGTCCATGAGCACGGCGCGGCCGCGCTTCCACGTGGTGAGCAGCATGAAGACCACGCCGCCGATCACCAGCGGGAACCAGCCGCCGTCGGGGATCTTGATCGAATTGGAGGCGAGGAAGGCCAAGTCGATCAGCGTGAGCGGGGCGGCGATGGCCGCCGCGACCCAGGCGGGCCACTTCCACAGGCGCCGCATCACCGCAAAAATCAGGATGGAGTCGATCAGCATCGCCAGCGTGACGGCGATGCCGTAGGCCGCTGCCAGGTTGTCGGACTTCCTGAACGTGATCACGAGCAGGAACACCGCGATGAAGAGGCTCCAGTTGATGAAGGGCACGTAGATCTGGCCGATCTGCTTCTCGGACGTGTGCAGGATCTGCAGCCGCGGGCAGTAGCCCATCTGGATGGCGGCGCGCGTGAGTGAAAACGCGCCGGATATCACCGCCTGCGACGCAATCACCGTCGCGCAGGTGGCGAGGATCACCAGCGGAATCAGCGCCCACTCCGGCGCCAGCAGGTAGAACGGGTTCTTGACGGCCGAGGGCTCGGCCAGCAGCAGCGCGCCCTGGCCGAAGTAGTTGATGACAAGCGCCGGCATCACGAAGGCAAGCCAGGCACGGCGGATCGGCGACCGCCCGAAGTGGCCCATGTCGGCATACAGCGCCTCGGTCCCGGTCACCGCGAGCACGACCGCGCCGAGCGACAGGAAGGCGGCGACGGGGGCGTTGGCGAAGAACTGGACCGCGTGCATCGGGTTGATCGCGGCGAGGATGCCGGGGCGCTGGACGATCTGCCAGCCGCCGAGCAACGCGATCACGACGAAATAGATGCACATCACCGGGCCGAAGAACGCGCCCACGCTGGCCGTGCCGCGGCGCTGGATCCAGAACAGCACGACGATGATGCACAGCGTGATCGGCACGATGAACTGGTGCAGCCCCGGCGCGATGATCTCGATGCCTTCGACGGCGGAGAGCACCGAGATCGCGGGCGTGATCATGCCGTCGCCGTAGAACATCGCCGCCCCGAAGATGCCGAAGCCCACCAGCCACCAGCGGCGGCGCTCCTGCTTGGCCAGCCCCCGCGAAACCAGCGCCGTCAGCGCGAGAATGCCACCCTCGCCGTTGTTGTCGGCGCGCAGGATCAGCGTGATGTACTTCAGCGTCACCACGATCACCAGCGCCCAGAACACGACCGACAGCACGCCGAACACGTTGCCGGTGGTGAGCGCCAGCGCGTGCTCCCCGCTGAATGCCGTCTTCAGCATGTACAGCGGGCTGGTGCCGATGTCGCCGTAGACGACACCGATCGCCCCGACCATCAGGGCGGTGGTGCGTTTCGGATCAGGGGTGGTGCTCATGGGGCGGCGGCGCGAGAGTGGCGGTTTACGATGCGGCGCTGTCGTCGACGCGGCGCGAGAAGCGGATGTTGAGCTGCTTCAGCTTGCGATAGAGATGCGTGCGCTCGAGGCCCGCCTTTTCCGCAACCTTGCTCATGTTGCTCTGCTCCTTGCCCAGCAGCTGCTCGAAGTAGATGCGCTCGAAGGCCTCGCGCGCTTCGCGCAATGGCATCTCGAAGAACCGCGAGGTGATCTCCGGCGCCACCGACGGATTGGGCGACGCGGCCTCGCCCAGCACCCGCTTCACGTGCTCGGTGGTGATCTCGCCGCCCACCAGCATCAGATTGCGGACGAACGCGGCGAGGTGATCGAGATTGCCGGGCCAGTAGGCGTTGGACAGCGCCGTCAGTGCGGTCGGCGGCAAGGCGGACAGGAGCGGCGGTGTTGCCGCATCGACGGCGCCTTCGCGCCAGAACCGCTCGATCAGGAGCGGGATGTCGTCGCGGCGGTTGCGCAGCGGCGGCAGCACGACGGAACCGGCTGCGAGCAGCGCCAGCAGTTGCGGATCGAACTTGCCTTCGGCCGCGAGGTTGCCGAGCGGGTCGACGCTGGTGCACACCAGCGTGACGTTGAGCTTGTCGAGCTTGGGCAACAGGAATGCGAGGCCTCTCTGCTCGGACTTCGAGTACTGCCCGATCTCGCTGCAATAGAGCACGCCTTCGCGGGCTTCCTCCAGCAGGGCCAGCGGATTGGCGGTGAGCCGCGCGCCGTTGGGCAGCGCGATCCACGGCGCATCCGGCGTTTGCAGCGCACGCGCAGCGAGATCGTGTCCGGTGCCGGGTTCGCCCAGGATCAGCATCGGGCGGCGTCCCGCCAGCAGGAGGTCAAGCGCGCGCTCGGCCTCGCGGATGGCGGCGCCGCCGCCCAGCGCCGCGAGCGACACGCGGCGCGGCTCCTGTGCCGCCGCGCTCTTCAGCGCACGCGCGATCGTGGATAGGAGCTTCTGCAACCCTACCGGCTTTTCGAGGAAATCGAAGGCGCCGACCTTGGTGGCATCAACGGCGGTCTCGATCGTCCCGTGGCCCGACATCATGATGACGGGCATGGTGAGCTGCCCGCCGGCCGCCCATTCGCGCAGCAGCGTGACGCCGTCGGTATCGGGCATCCAGATGTCGAGCAGCACCAGTGCCGGCTGCTGTCGCTGCCGGTAGGCCCGCGCCTCACCTGCATTTTCCGCGAGCGCCACCCGGTAGCCTTCGTCCTGCAGAATTTCCGACAGCAATTCGCGGATGCCGACTTCATCGTCGACGATCAGTATTTCTTTTGCGTGCGCCATCGTGGCGGATCCTTATGCGGTCGCTGCGGCGGGTTTGCCGCCGGCAGCGGCCGGAAATGTAAGCGTGACGCGGGCACCGCCGGTGGGCAGATTGTCCAGCACGACCCGACCGCCATGTTCGTCGATGATTTTCTTCACAATCGCCAATCCGAGGCCGGTGCCCTTGGCCTTCGTCGTCACATACGGCTCGTACGCGTGCGCCAGCACGCTGCTGCCAAAACCAGGACCGCCGTCGGCAAACGAGAGCACCACTTCGCCTCCGACCGTGGCGAGCGTGATCACAAAGAGCGGATCGGCGACATCCGCCTGGGCATCGACGGCGTTCGACAGCAGATTGTGGAACACCTGGCGCAGGCGGGTGGGTTCGCCCTGTACGAGGACGGGCGCATCCGGCAAGGATAGCCTAACGTGGGCGCGCAGGTCGTCGTAGAGCGCCAATACGTCGCCCAGGAGGGCTGCCACATCGACATTCTGCATCTGTCCCGGCCGCGGCTGCCGCGCGTAGATCGCGAAGTCGTCCACCATGTGCTTCATCGCGCCCACCTGCGACACGATGGTCTGCGTGCCCCGCCGCAGCGTTTCCTGGTCCGCACTTTCGAGCTTCGGCGTCAATTTCATCGCCAGCCGTTCGGCGGACAGCTGGATCGGCGTCAGCGGATTCTTGATTTCGTGCGCCAGCCGCCGCGCCACCTCCGCCCACGCCGCATCGCGCTGGGCCTGCATCAGTTCGGACACGTCGTCGAACACGACCACGTAGCCGCCCGTGGTGGCCGTCCCCGGCAGCCGGGTGCCGCGCATCAGCAACGTGCGCGATAGATTGGCCACGGCCATCTCGGCCTCCTTCTGCCATTGCCCGTCGCGGCTGCTGCGAAAACCTTCCGCCACCAGTTCGGCGAAGGGTGCCAGCGCCGGCAGTCGGCGCCCCCAGTCGGCCAGCGCCATCCCGGTGAGATCGGCCACCGGCTGCTGCAGGATCACGGCGGCGCTGGGGTTGACCGTGCGCAGCCGATGCCGCTCGTCGAACACGAGCACGCCCGCCGACAGGTTGCCGAGGATGCTCTCGAGATACGCGCGCGTCGTTTCGGTGGCGCGGCGGCCCTCCTCGGCCTTGCCGTGCGCCTCGGCCAGTTGCTCGGTCATCGTGTTGAACGACTCGGTGAGCACGCCCAGCTCGTCGCGCGAGACCACCGGCTGGCGGCGCGTGAAATCGCCCTGCGCGACGGCGCGCGTGCCCTCCGCCAGCAGGCCCAGCGGTGCCGCGAAGCGCTCGGACAGCACGACGGCGAGACCCAGCGCCGAGGTGAGGGCGAGCAGCAGCGTCAACGTCAGCGTCAGCGCATAGAGTTGCTTCAACGACTGGCGCGAGAACGAAAGTTCCTGGTAGTCGCGCATGCCGGCCTGGACCCGTTCGGCGTCCTGCGCGAGCGCCGGTGGAACCGGTTCGATGACCTGCAGCAGCTTCAGCGGGTTGAGGCTGTCGTCGGTATTGACCGCCACCACGACGCGCAGGCGCAGGTTGCCGTCGGCCTGCTGCTCGATCTTCGCGAACGGCTGCTGCATGCGGGCGAGCCGCAGCGCCGCCGCCGGCGGCGGCTCGGGCGTCGCGCGCGAGCCCCCGGTGCCCGCCACGGCAAGCACGCTGCCGGTCGGCGAGAACAGCACGGCCTCCCAGACATTGCCCTGCTCGGCCACGCGATTGAGCGCACCCGCCAGGTTGCCCGGGCTCTCCGCGATGGCGACCGCCATCTTGGTGGCCTTGCCCTGCGTCTCCTTCAGCAGGTAATCGAGCGCGTTGCGGCCAAGGTTGAGGCCGCCTTCGAGCGCGCGGTCGACCCGTACGTCGAACCAGCTCTCGATGCTGCGGCCGATGAATTGCACCGACACGGCGTACACCAGCGCGCCGGGCAGCACGGCCACCAGCGCGAACAGGAAGACGAGTCGAACTGCAAGGCGCGAACCGAAGACACCCGCCTTGAGGTTGCGGCGCAACCGCCACAACTGCCAGCCGACGACCAGCATCAGGAGGCCGATCAGCACGA
Organism: Betaproteobacteria bacterium; assembly: GCA_031410015.1. Lineage (GTDB taxonomy): Bacteria > Pseudomonadota > Gammaproteobacteria > Burkholderiales > Casimicrobiaceae > VBCG01. Next base: position 7,979 of record JANNYI010000508.1, read on the forward strand.
GATTGCCGATCAGCAGCGCGTTGTAGCCCTGCGCGAACAGCGCCGTGTTGGCCGTGGCGGTGGCGAGCAGGAAGACGGCGATGGCCGACAGCGAGGCCGACACCAGCAGCAGCCAGCGCAGTCCGCGTTTGCCGGGCAATGCGCTCATCGGCGGCTCATGGCGTGAACGTGAACCGCTGCCACTCGGAGGCGAGCGTCCACTCGCGCGACGCGAGCGCACTCACCTGGAACGGCTTGGGCAGCTGGTTGACGTCGAGCCGCAGGCGCACCGCGGCGTCGTAGCGCGCGCCCTTGGTCAGGGCATCGACGCGGATCACCGGGCGCGAGTTCACGCGGCCGATGTAGCGCTCGACCTCCTCCAGCGAGGCGTAGTTCTGCGTGAGGAGGCCGCTGCCGACGCGATATTGGCGGGTGAGCGCGTTCCACGACACGCGATACGTCAGCGTGGTCTGCAGGACCTTCTCGTCCAGCCAGTACCACCGCGGCCGCGACAGCTCGATTTCAAGCACGAAGTAAAGCGGAATCCCGTTTTGCAGCGCTTCCTCGAGCGTGGGATTGAACGTGAAGTCGAATTCCGCGTTCAGCACCACCTCGCCGTCGATGGCGCGCAGTTCGGCCGACTTGACGGGGATCGCATCGGCGCGCGCGGGCGGCGCCATCCCGGTGAAGCCGACGCACACCAGCACCGCGAGGGCGAGCACCCACGGCGGGAGTGCTAAGCGTGGAACAGGCAGGTTGCGGAATGAGTGAAGGAACGGCATGCCGGCGAGCATCGTGGCGACGGGTCCGGCGGCGTGGCGGCCCGGAGGCCTGGCGCGGTGGCGCTGCAGGTTCGTGGGACGGCGCGTCAGGCGCGGCGAAGGAGGGCGTAGAAGAAACCGTCCTGATTGTGGCCCGCGCCATTCGTCGCTGGCAAGAGTTGACCCCCCACGTGCAGGCAATCGTCGGGAAACATGATGGTTTCCCGCAACGCTTCGGGGTGTTCTTTGACGAAGTCCTTGATTTGTTGATCATTTTCAGCCGCAAACACGGAGCAGGTTGCATACAGCAGCAACCCGCCGGGCGCCAGTGTCTGCCACAGCGCCGGCAGCATCCGCCGTTGCTGGGCCACAAAGGAGTCGAGATCGCGCTTGCGCCGCAGCCACTTGGCATCCGGATGCCGGCGCACGATGCCCGACGCCGTGCACGGGACGTCGACAAGGATCCGGTCGAACGGACGCCCGTCCCACCACGCGGCCGGGTCGCCGGCGTCGCCGACCTGCGTGCGCACGTTGGGTCCCGCCACGCGCAGGCGCGCAAAGTTGTCGTCGACGCGCGCGAGCCGTGCGGCATCGCTGTCGAGCGCCGTCAGGTCGATGGCCGCCAGCGCCGCGAGGTGCGCGGCCTTGCCGCCGGGGGCGGCGCACGCATCGAGGACGCGCATGCCGGCAGCCGGAGCCAGCAGCGGCGCGGCGAGCTGCGCGCCTGCATCCTGCACGGCAAATGCACCTTCCGCGAATCCGGGCAGTCCGGTCACCGGTTGCGGCACGACCACGATGAGCCCCTCGGCACCGACGGCTCGGGTCTCGATGCCGGCATCGGCGAACTGCGCCGCCAGCACGTCGCGCGTGGTCACCCGCGCGTTGACGCGCAACGTGAGCGGCGGACGTTCATTGCCCGCCGCGAGGATTGCCTCCCAATGCTGCGGATAGTCCGCCTCCACCCTGCCGATCCACCAGCGTGGATACGACCACAGGGCGACGCGGCTCGCCTTGCACACCTGGGCGTTGAGCGCGTCGCGTTCGCGCAGGTAGCGCCGCAGCATCGCGTTGACCAGCGGCTTGGCCTGCGGTCGCGTCACGAGGGCGGCTGCTTCGACCGCCTGGTCGACCACGGCAAAGGCCGGCGCATGCGTGTGGTCGAGCTGGTAGAGCGCCACGGCGATCAGCGTGGCCAGCGCGCGGTCCGACAGGGGCTTGGTTGCCAGCACCTGCGTCAGTGCATCGAGACGCCCCCAGTGGCGCAGCGTGCCGTAGGCCAGCTCCTGCACGAAGGTGTGACCGCGGTTGTCGGCACCGTCGGCCACCGCCGCCAGGGCCGCGGGAAGCGGCGTGCCGGCCATCACCCGCAGCACCGCGAGGGCGGCCAACCGTTGTTCGTGCTGCATGGTTGGGTTGCCCTCTACGCCTGGTTGTCGGCGGCCGGCGCGGGGACGCCGAAGCGCAGCCCGGGTCGGAGCGTACGGCCGGCGGCGAAGGCCGCGGCATCCATGCGCTTGCCGCCGGCGGGCTGGACGACGAGAAGCCGGAGCACGCCTTCGCCGCACGCGACGTCGATGCCGTCGCCGCCGACACCGAACACCGTGCCCGGCGGGACGCCTGCGCGCGCAGCGCTGCGCTGCGCCGACCAGACCTTGACGGTCTCGTCGTGCCAATGCGTGAAGGCTCCGGGCACCGGGTCGAAGGCGCGGATGCGCCGGTCGAGCGCCAGCGCCGGCAGCGTCCAGTCGATGCAGGCTTCGGCACGGTCGAGCTTGGCGGCGTAGGTGGCCCCCTCAGCCGGTTGCGGCTCGCTGGCCAGGCTGTCGTCGCGGGCCAGCCGGCGCAGCACCTCCACGATCGCGACGGCCCCGGTGGCGGCGACGCGGTCGTGCAGCGTCCCGGCCGTGTCGCGCGATGCGATCGTGATCGGCACGGTGGCGATCATGGGGCCGGTGTCGAGTCCGGCGTCCATCTGCATGATCGTGACGCCGGTCGTGGCGTCGCCGGCGGCGATGGCGCGCGGAATCGGCGCCGCGCCCCGCCAGCGCGGCAGCAGCGACGCGTGGATGTTGAGGCAGCCATGACGCGGCCAGTCGAGGATGGCGCGCGGCAGGATGAGGCCGTAGGCCGCGACGACCAGCACGTCGAGCGGCACCGCCAGCGCGGCGGCCCGCGCGTCGTCGGACTTGAGCGTTGCCGGCTGCTGGACGGGGATCGCGTGCTGCTGCGCAAGCTGCTTCACCATTGAGGCGTCGACCTGCATGCCGCGGCCGCGTGGCCGGTCGGGCTGCGTCAGGACGACCGGGACCGCGAAGCCGGCGGTGATGATGGCCTTCAGCGCGGCGGCAGCGAACGCGGGCGTGCCGGCAAAGCCGACACGCAGCATGGGGGGCGACGGCACGCGGGGCGACCGGTCAGCCGACGAGCCGTTGCTTCTTGCGCTGCTTGGCGGCGAGCCGGGCGCGCTTCAACGGGGACAGGTAGTCGACGAACACCTTGCCGATCAGGTGATCCATCTCGTGCTGGACGCAGACGGCAAGCATGCCGTCGACGGTGCGCTCGAAGGGCTTGCCTGTCGCGTCGTACGCGCGGAACGTGACCCGGGCCGCGCGGGTGACGTTGTCGTAATACCCGGGCACGGACAGGCAGCCTTCCTCGCACTCCGCTTCGCCCTCGGCGGCCAGGATCACCGGGTTGACCAGCACCAGGAGGTCGCTGCGGTTATCGGAGATATCGATCACGACCACCCGCTTGTGGACATCGACCTGGGTGGCGGCGAGACCGACCCCCGGGGCGGCATACATCGTCTCGGCCATGTCGCGGGCAAGACGAACGATCTCCGGCGTGAAGGCCGTGACCTCGGCCGCGACTTTTTTGAGACGCGGATCGGGGTATTCGAGGATGGGTAGGAGCGCCATAGCTTGCCAAATGCAGGTGCCGGATGCAGAATCCCTGTTAAGTCCTTATTTTGCGGCGATTTAGGACGGTGTCTTTAGGTTGGCGACGGGCCTGTCAACCCGAGGCGCGCGCGCGTCCGACACGGAAGAGGCGTTATGCTTCAACAGTTTAACACAGGCAAGCGCGTCATTCTGGCCATGGCTGCCGCGGCATTGCTCGCCGGCACCATCGGCGTGTCCGCGCAGACCCCGGCGGCCGCCCCCGAGATCGCCGACAAGGCCCCGGACAGCTATACCGTGGTCAGGGGCGACACGCTGTGGGGCATCTCCGGCAAGTTCCTGAAAGACCCGTGGCGCTGGCCCGACATCTGGCGGATGAACCGGGACGAGATCAAGAACCCGCATCTCATCTACCCGGGCGACACGATCCGGCTCGTGATGGTCGAAGGCCAGCCGCGGCTCGAGCTTTCCCGCAATTCGAACTCCAATACCGTCGTCGTGTCGCCGACCACGCGCGTGGCGCCGCTCAATGCCGACGCCATCCCCAGCATCCCGGCCCGCGACATCGAGGCCTACCTCACGAAACCGCTCGTCACCGGCCCCGGCGGACTCGACAACGCCGCGCAGATCCTGTCCGGGCGCAACCGCGAGCGCGTGATCCGCGGCACGGGTGACGTCGTCTATGTGGTCGACATCGATCCGAAGGCCGGCGACCTCTGGTACATCTACCGGCCGATCGGCGCGATCCTCAATATCGACAGCAGCGAAGTGCTGGGCTACGAGAACCGTTTCCTCGGCACCGCGCGCGTCGAGAAATTCGGCGAACTGTCCACGGTCCGCATCGAGTCGGCGGTCCAGGAAATCCTGGTCGGTGACCGCCTGGTCCCGGCACCGCGCGATGCGATCGTCAACTATGTGCCCCGTGCGCCGGACAAGCCGATCAACGCCCGCATCCTGCGCGTGCCCTTCGACAACATCGAAACCGGCCGCGGCTACGTCGTCACCATCGACAAGGGCACCCAGGACGGCCTCGAGCCCGGCAACGTGCTGGCCATCTATCGCGTCATCCCGCCGATCATCGACCCGCGCCCATCGCGGCAGCAGACGATCATCCTGCGCTACCTCGATCCCACCACCGTGTTCACGCCGCGCGAATACCTGCAGCCTGCCGACGAGCGCACCGGGCTGATGTTCGTCTTCCGCACGTTCGAGCGCGTGTCCTTCGCCGTCATCCTCAACACCACCGACTCGGTCCGTCCCGGCGACTACGCGCGCAAGCCGTAACGCGCGCAGTCGTCCCTTCAGCGTTTAGTCTGATTGCCGGCGGAACTGCCGCCGGCGCATCCTGTGCCTGCCATGGAATCCGCGTCCACTGCCGCGGCCTGGGCCGAACTCGCCCACAAAGGGCTGCCACCCGCCGCAATGGCGATCCTGCTGCGGGCCTTTGGCGGCCCGGAGCCGGTGCTGGGTGCCACGCGCGCCCAGCTGTCCGCCCTGTTGCCCGCCGGCGCCGTCGAGCGCCTGCAAACCCCGGTGCCGCCCGACACGCTGGCGCGTACGCTCGCGTGGCTCGACCAGCCGGGCCACGAGTTGCTGGCCTGGGACGACCCCGACTATCCGCAGGCACTGCTCGAACTCGGCCATGCGCCGCCCGTGCTCTATTTCACCGGCCAGCGGGCCGTTCTCAACCGCCCGGCGCTGGCCATCGTCGGCAGTCGCAACGCCACGCCACAGGGCGCGGACAACGCCACCGCCTTCGCGCAGGCGCTGGCCGACGCGGGCTTCACCATCGTCTCGGGCCTGGCGCAAGGCATCGACACCGCGGCGCACGTGGGCGCGCTGCGCGGAGCCGGTTCGACGCTGGCCGTGGTCGGCACCGGGCTCGATCGCGTCTATCCAGCGGAAAACCGCGCCCTGGCGCATGCGATCGCGGACAAGGGGGGCCTCTTGTCCGAGTTTCCTCCAGGCACACCGCCCATCCCGTACAACTTTCCGCGCCGCAATCGTCTGATCGCCGGGCTCGCGCGCGGCGTGCTGGTGGTCGAAGCAGCACTGTCCTCGGGTTCGCTCATCACCGCGCGATTGGCGGGGGACGCCGGGCGCGAAGTGTTCGCGATTCCCGGATCCATCCACTCGCCGTTGGCGCGTGGATGCCATCGGCTGATCCGCGACGGCGCCAAGCTGGTCGAGACGGCACAGGACATCCTCGATGAACTGGGTTCGTCGTCGCGCGTGCCGCCGCCCGCGGTGGCCGGTGCTCCCGCGCACCCGTTGCTGGAGGCGCTCGGCGACGATCCGGCCGACGTCGATGCGCTTTGCGCACGCACCGGACAGCCGCCGGCCCTGGTGCTCGAGGCGCTGGTGCTGCTTGAACTCGATGGCGACGTCGCCGCGCTGCCGGGCGGACGCTGGCAGCGGCGAAGGCCCGCATGAGGCCTCGCGCGCGCATGCGCTCACACGCGCGCCTAAGTGCGCGGGCGCACGTTGGGCCGGGTGTCGATAGCAGTATTCTTGCCCCGTTCATGCCAGCACGGGTAGTATCGGCGTCCCCTTGACCCGACCCGCCGGTTGGAAGTCCCCTTGTCCAAAACCCTGATCATTGCCGAGAAGCCCTCCGTCGCCACCGATATTTCGAAGGCGCTGGGCGGCTTCACCAAGCACGACGACTACTTCGAGAGCGACGCCTACGTGCTGTCGTCGGCCGTCGGGCACCTGCTCGAGATCGGCATGCCCGAAGAGGAAGAGGTCAAGCGCGGCAAGTGGACGTTTGCCCACCTTCCGGCAGTGCCGTCCAAGTTTGCGTTGAAGCCGATCGAGAAGAACGAAAACCGGCTGAAGACACTGCTGAAGCTCATCAAGCGCAAGGACGTGAGCGCGCTGATCAACGCCTGCGACGCGGGTCGCGAGGGCGAACTCATCTTTCGCTACATCGCCCAGTTCGCCAAATCCACGAAGCCCATCAAGCGGCTGTGGCTGCAGTCGATGACCACCGCGGCGATCCGCGACGGCTTCGCCAAGCTGCGCACCGACGAGGCCATGCTGCCGCTGGCCGATGCCGCGGTGTGCCGCTCCGAGGCCGACTGGCTCGTCGGCATCAACGGCACGCGGGCGATGACCGCGTTCAATTCCAAGTCGGGCGGCTTCCAGCTGACCACCGTCGGCCGGGTGCAGACGCCCACGCTGGCCATCCTCGTCGACCGCGAAGCCAAGATCCGCGCGTTCCGGCCGCGGGACTACTGGGAGGTGATGGGCACGTTCCGCGCCGCCGCCGGCGAATACAACGGCCGCTGGTTCGACGAGAAATTCAGGAAGACCGACGAGGATCCCGAAGGCCGCGCGGAGCGGCTGTGGGAAGAGGCGCGCGCCCGCGGCATCGCCGCTGCCTGTTCCGGCAAGCCCGGCACGGTCACCGAAGAGTCGAAGCCCACCACGCAAAGCCCGCCGCTGCTCTACGATCTCACGAGCCTGCAGCGCGAAGCCAACGGGCGCTTCGGGTTCTCGGCGCGCACCACGCTGTCGCTGGCGCAGGCGCTGTACGAAAAGCACAAGGTACTGACCTACCCGCGCACCGATGCGCGCGCACTGCCGGAGGACTACATCCCCACCGTCAACGCCACGCTCGAGGAGCTGGGGCAGTCCAATGCGTTCGGCACGCTGGCGCGCGAGATCATCAGGAAGAAGTGGGTGCGCCCCAACAAGCGCATCTTCGACAACAGCAAGATCTCCGATCACTTCGCCATCATTCCGACGCAGGTGGCGCCCAAGACGCTCAACGAAATCGAAAGCAAGCTCTACGACCTGGTCGTCCGGCGCTTCCTCGCCGTGTTCTATCCGGCGGCCGAACATCTCGTCACCACCCGCATCACCCGCGTCGAGCAGGAGCCGTTCAAGACCGAAGGACGCATCCTGGTCACGCCCGGCTGGCTCGCGGTGTACGGCAAGGAAGCGCAAGGCGATGAAGCGTCTCTGGTGGCGGTGAAGCCCGGCGAAACCGTCGCCACCGAAAACGTGGAAGTGGTGCAGCTCGTCACCAAGCCGCCGCCGCGCCTCAACGAAGCCACGCTGCTGTCGGCGATGGAGGGCGCGGGCAAGCTGATCGAGGACGACGAGCTGCGCGAGGCCATGCGCGAGAAGGGCCTGGGCACGCCGGCCACGCGCGCCGCGATCATCGAGGGCCTGATCGCCGAACGCTATGTCTACCGCGAGGGCAAGGAACTGGTGCCCACGGCCAAGGCGTTCTCGCTGCTGACGCTGCTGCACGGCCTGGGTGTGCCGGAGCTCTTCTCGCCGGAACTGACCGCCGAGTGGGAGTTCAAGCTCGCCCAGATGGAACACGGCAAGCTGCCGCGCGACACGTTCATGCGCGAGATCGTCGCGATGACCGAGCACATCGTCGGGCAGGCCAAGAATTACGAGAGCGACACGATCCCCGGCGATTTCGCCACTCTCGTCACGCCGTGCCCGAAGTGCGGCGGCGAAGTGCACGAGAAGTACAAGAAATTCCAGTGCATCAAGTGCGATTTCGCCTTCTGGAAGATCATGGGCGGCCGGCAGATGGAACCGCAGGAAGCCGAAGTGCTGCTGAAGGAACGCGAGATCGGCCCGCTTGAGGGTTTTCGCAGCAAGATGGGACGGCCCTTCTCGGCCAAGTTGAAGCTGACGGACACCAACGAGGTGACATTCGATTTCGGCAACGCGATCGACGACGACGGCGTGCCGCCCGATTTTTCGGCGCAGACGCCGCTTGGCACCTGCCCGAAATGCGGCAACCGCGTCTTCGAGCACGGCATGGCCTATGTGTGCGAAAAGGCCGTCGGCGCGGATCGCACGTGCGACTTCCGCTCGGGCCGCACCATCCTGCAGAAGGCCATCGAGCCCGCGCAGATGACGAAGCTGCTGGCCGAACGCAAGACCGATCTGCTGCAATTCGTGTCGCAACGCACGCGCCGGCCGTTCTCCGCGTTTCTCGTCGTGCAGAAGGACGGCAAGGTCGGCTTCGAGTTCGAAGCCAAGGACCCCACCAAGGCGCGCGGCGCACGGGCGCGCACCGCGTCGGCACTGCGCGTGCTGGGTCCGCATCCGAAGGATCGGGCGCCGGTGGAGTTGCACAGCGGCCGCTATGGACCTTACGTCAAGCACGGCGCCGTCAATGCCACGCTGCCGGACAGCGAGAAGGCCGACAGCCTGACCCTGGAAGAAGCGCTGGCGTTGCTTGCCGCCAAATCCGGCACCACGACCAAGACGCGCACCACCAGGCCGGCAGTGAAGAAAGCCAAGAGCGCGCCGGCGGCCAAGACGGCGCCGCCGCCTGCGGTCAAGGCCGCCGCCAGGACTGCTGCCAAACCGGCCACGAAGGTCGCTGCCAAACCCGCCGCAAAACCGGCCGGAAAACCAGCCGCGAAACCAGCCGTGAAGTCAGCAGCGAAGTCAGCAGCGAAGACGGCCGCCAGGACGCCTGCCAAGTCCGCGGCAAAAAAACCTGCGACCAAGACATCCGCCGCCAAGCGCCGCACCTCCTGACGGCACGCAGGCGGCATGACCGACGGCGCCCCCGTGACACCTGACGGGCATGCGCCGGTCCCGTTGCAACCACGGCATGTGGCAGCGCTCGACGGCTTGCGCGGCTTTGCCGTGCTGCTGGTCTTCTGCGTCCACGCGGCAGGCAATGCTGCGGTCGTGGTCGCGGGGCTCGATCTCGGCCACGAGTCCTTCCTGACGCTTGCCACCTGGCCCCAGCGCATCCTGTTCTGGCTACAGCGATCGCATCACGGCGTGTTCCTGTTCTTCGTGCTGTCGGGCTACCTGATCGGCCGCATGTGGTGGCCGCAGCCGCGACTCTCGTACCCGCGATTCGCCTGGCGGCGCACGCTGCGCATCTATCCCGCCTTCCTGTTGTCGTTCGTGGGCTCGCTGCTCTTCGTGCGGTTCACGGGCGCGCACACTGCGCTCGAAGCGACAAGCCTCGTCGGCAACCTGCTGTTCCTGAACGGCGCGCCCGCTGCAGGCGTGGTGCCGCTCAACATCGTCACGTGGTCGCTGTTCTACGAGATGACGTTCTACCTGGCGTTTCCGGTACTGCTGCTGGCCGCGGTGCGTGTGTCGCCGCAAGCGGCGCGATGGGTGCCGGTGGTGGGCATCCTGGCGCCGATTGCACTGGTGGTCGCCGGCGTCGACACGCTCGTGCTGTGCTGGTCGCTGTTGTTCGGCGGCGTGGCGCTGGCCTTCGGACACGACCGCGCGGTACAAGCGCTCGCACGCGTCCCCGCTGCCCTGGTGGTACTGCTGTACCTTGGCGTGACCACGTCCGCGCTCTTCGACGGCTTGCCCCAGACGGTGAGCGTACTCGCCTTCGGTGCCGTGGCGATGCTGGTGGTGGCGCAATGCGCGGCGGGCGGAACGGCGATTGCGGCAATGCTCGCGTGGTCGCCGCTGGTGCGCCTGGGACGCATCAGCTACTCGTTCTACCTGCTGCACTGGATGATCGTGGTGCTGCTTGCGCGCGCCGTCGCGCCGCATGCCTCCGCGTGGGGCATATTGCCGTCGACGCTGGCGATCTTCGGCGGCGGCTTCGTGCTGTCGGCTGCGGCGGCCACGCTGTCGTGGTGGCTGGCCGAGAGACCCTACTTCGGCCATGTGCGCGGGCGCGCGTTCAGCCGAACTTGATCCCCTGCGCCAGCAGCAACTCACGGCCCCAGTTGATCGTGTTGGTCTGCCGCCGCATGTAGGCCTGCCACGCATCGGATCCCGCCTCGCGGCCGCCGCCGGTCTCCTTCTCGCCGCCGAACGCTCCGCCGATTTCCGCCCCCGAGGTGCCGATGTTGACGTTGGCGATGCCGCAATCGCTGCCGCCGGCGGCAAGAAAGGCCTCGGCGGTGTGCACGCTGCGGGTGAACAGCGCACTCGACAGCCCCTGCCGCACGCCATTGTTGAGCGCAATGGCCTCGGCAATGGTCTCGAACGTGATCACGTAGAGAATGGGTGCGAAGGTCTCGCGCTGCACGCACGGCCACTCGTTGCGGGCGTGCTCGACGATCGTCGGCTCGACCCAGAACCCGGGACCGGGAAGGACGCGGCCACCGGCCGCAATCGCGCCGCCGGCGGCAACGGCCTCGTCGACCGCAGCTGCGAAGTGCCGCACCGCATCGAGGTCGATCAGCGGCCCCATCAACGTCCGTGGATCGAGCGGATCGCCGATGCGCACCTGGGCATAGGCACTCTGCAGCCGCTTCTGCAACGCATGCGCCAGCGACCGATGCACGAGCAACCGGCGCGTGGTGGTGCAGCGCTGCCCGGCCGTGCCCACCGCGCCGAACAGCACGGAGGGAACCACCAGGTCGAGGTCCGCGTCGTCGGCGACGATCACCGCATTGTTGCCGGCGCATTCCAGCAGCGTCCGGCCGAAGCGCGCCGCAACGCGCGTGGCGATGTCGCGCCCGACGCCCGATGAACCGGTGAACGACACCAGCGGCACGCGGGGATCGTCGACCAGCGCGAGCGCGTGCTCGTTGGCGGCGATGGCCAGCGTGAAGATCGACGGCAACGCGAGCTGCTCCATCACCTGGTTGGCCAGCGCCTGCACGGCCAGCGCGGTCAGCGGCGTCTTGGGCGAGGGCTTCCACACCACCGCATTGCCGCAGATGCAGGCCAGCAGCGCGTTCCACGCCCACACCGCCACCGGAAAATTGAAGGCCGTGACGACGGCAACCACGCCGAGCGGATGCCACTGTTCGTACATCCGGTGCGCCGGGCGCTCCGAGTGCATGGTCTTGCCATAGAGCATGCGCGACTGGCCGACGGCGAAGTCGGCGATGTCGATCATCTCCTGCACTTCACCAATGCCCTCGGCCTTGATCTTGCCGTTCTCCAGGGCCACGAGCGTACCGAGGGCGTCCTTGTGCTCGCGCAGCAGGTCGGCAAAGCGGCGCACGGCTTCGCCGCGCCGCGGTGCGGGCACGTCGCGCCACGCGAGCGCGGCATGAGCGGCCTGGGTGACCACCGCATGGACGTCGGCCGCGTTGGCGAGCGCGATCGTGCCCAGCACCTCTTCGGTGGCGGGATTGATGGACGCGAGCCGCGCGCCGGCGCCGCGCCATTGCCCGGGTCCGAGGCAGGCGCCGGAACTATGCGTGGCAAGTCCGAAGCGTTGCAGCAGCGCGGCGGTGTCGACGGTACTCATGCCGGTGCGCACATCACGACGGTGTCGGCGCCATCGCCTTCCGCGAGCCAGCCACGGGCCACCATCTGGTCGCGCACCGCGCGATCGGTGGTGTAGCGATGGTTGGCATCGGCGCGGTTGGAGTAGACGCGATAGACGGGGATCGTGCCCGCCGCGCAAGTGCCGGCACTGGCGGGGTGGAGGTACAGAAACGTCGACGACTCGAGAACGAAACCGGGATTCTTCGCCATGGTGCCGTCGCACTCCTTCTGGTCGCGGCCGAAATAGTGTCCGTCGCCCTTGCCGGGCGGTATGTAGATCCGGCACACCGCGCTGGTGCCGGCCAGGGCTGCAGGATAAGCCTTGATCGTACGCCCCGTGCGCGTCCAGCCCCTGATCGTCGTGCCCGCGTCGAGCAGCGCGATCTCGCTGCCCACCCACGTGATGAAATAGTGATCGAGCGCGGCGTTGTAATACTCGACCACGCTGACGGGGGGCACGACGCCGGTGGTGATCAGCGCGGCGCGGACCGCAGCAGGCGCGTCGAGCAATCCCGTGCCGCACCCGGCCGTGAGGCACGTCGACCCGGACGGGAACGGCTTGGCGGTGTTCCTGAGGATGTCGCGCACCTGCGCGGCGGAAAGTCCAGGGGCCACGCCGAGCATCAGCGCCGCCACGCCACTGACCAACGGCGCCGAGAAACTGGTGCCGGAGAGGAAACGCGTGCCTTCCGCTGCGGGCACGGTCTTGCCTTCATTGGTCAGCACCAGGAAATTGTAGTCGCTGCCGGTCACGGCATTGCCTCCCGGCGCCGCGATGTCGACGCGCGGCCCGTAGTTCGAGTACGCGGCACGGTTGCCGGCGAACGTGGACGCGGCCACGGCGATCACGCCGCCGCAATCGGACGGCGAGTGCGCCGCGCCGCTGCCCTGGTTGCCGGCCGACGCGACAATCGCGCGCGTGACGCCATGCGCGAATACGCGGTCGACCGTTTCCTGCATGAACGCCTGGCAGTTGCCGAGCCCGCCCAGGCTCAGGTTGATCACGTGCGCGGGGTTGGCGTTGACCGGCGCCGCCGGCACCGTCACGCCACCGGCCCAGGCAATGCCGTCGGCAATGTCGGCATCGCTGCCGAAGCACTTGCCGAGCACGCGCACGGGGACGAGCTTCGCGTTCCAGTCGACGCCGGTGACGGCATTGCCGTTGTCTGCCAGCGCACCGACGACGCCCATGACCGACGTGCCGTGCCACGAGCTGTCCGCGATCGCGCATTCGGAACTGGAGAAAAGTCCCGCGCGGTCCTCGGCGGTAAACCAGTCGCCAGGGTCGCTGGCGTCGGTGTCCCTGTAGTTGCCCGCCGTATCGAGGACCTTGCCGTCGTTGCTGGGGCCGAAGCTGCTGACCATGTCGTAGCCGCCGACGATGCGCGTGGCCAGATCGCTGTGCAGCGTGTACCCGGTATCGAGCACCGCCACCACCGTCGAGGGTGAGCCGGTGGTCATGTCCCACGCCGCCGGGGCATCGATCGTGGTGCTGCCGCTCTGCAGATAGAACTGGCTGGCAAAGAGCGGATCGTTGGGCACGCGTTGCGCATACATCCGGCGCGAGCGCTCGGCGTAGACCACGTCCGGCCGCGTCGCCAGGCGGGCCGCCAGCGCGTCGATCTCGTCATCCGAGCGCGCGCCTGGCACGATGACGACCAGCGCGCCGATGGCCATCGTGCGCCGGTAGGTGAGCGGCGCGCCGATGCCTGCCGCAAGCTCGGCGACGCGCGCGGCAGGCGTGGTGGACGCGCCGTCAGGCCGCAGCTTGACGACGATCTGGCCGGTGGTGACCGCGTCGCTGCCGCCCTCGAGCGTGAGCGCGGAAGTGGCGGCGGCCCAGACGAGGGGCAATGCGGCGAGAAGACGGGTGGCGGAAGGGAGGTTCATCGGGAAGCGCGCCGGACAGACACCGGATTCTAATCGACCACGCTACCGATTCATGGTTCCCGCCGGCCGCTGCCAGCACCTGGGGCCATGACGAGATTGCAATTCGCGCGCGGGGCGCGTTCGCGAACCCTCAAGGCGTGCGCGCGGGCAGCTGCACCACC
>JANNYI010000509.1:0-3473 GCA_031410015.1 Betaproteobacteria bacterium
GCCACGTGCGCTCGAAGAAGCCGGCTTCGGACACATACGAACCCGCCATGTACGCCGCTGCGTAGCGTGCGCATGGCGCGGTCGATTCTCGCCGCATCGCGGCGCGCGCGGGCCAGGTCGGGCTCATGGCCCGCCACGCCGGGAAATGCGGGCGGACTGCCACCGGCAATGATCACCAGGGCCGCCGCGTCGAGCACCACCGGGTTCATCGCCGTATCGCGCGACGCCGCGATCGCTTCGGGCGGTGCGCCGGCCAGTCCCTTGTTGAAATGCAGCCCGACACGCCAGTGGCGCGACGACGCATAGAGCGCGTCGACCAGCTGCCTCTGCTTCGCCGGCTGCAGCATCGAGGCTGGCAGCCACGAGGACACGTAGTTGTGCAGGAACTGGCCGGCCTCGCCCAGGTTGCCGGTCCAGAACACGTTGGCCTCGGGCGCGCCGGGGCGGTCGTCCGGCAGGATCACTGAAGGCAGGTTGGCGCGCAAGTACGCCGGATCCCACAAGCGGCGCGCGGGCAGCGCGACGATGCGCACGGGCTGGGCCAGCGAAAACTCCGCCGGAGCGGCCGCCACCCAATCGAGGAATGGCTTCCACACCGCCTCGGCCTCGCCCTGGCTCAGGCCCTGGAACACCATCGCGACCGTCATCGTGTTGTCGGTTTCAAACGCCGCCTGTTCGCCCCAGTGCGGATTGAAGAGCTGCTCGCGATAGAACGCGACGAAACGCGCGATCAGACGCCTGAATGCCGCGTCGGAAGCGGCCTTGATCGTGAGGCTCGCGCCACCGAAAAATTCCGGCAGGTCATGCGTGCGCAGCGTGATCCGGGTGACGACGCCGAAGCTGCCGCCACCGCCGCCTTTCAACGCCCAGAACAGGTCGGGATTGGTGCACGCATTGGCGATGCGGACCTCGCCATCGGCGGTGACCACTTCGGCTTCGAGCAGCGATGCCGCCGCGGTGCCGTAGCGCTTCGAGAAACTGCCGAAGCCTCCGCTCTGGATCAACCCGGCAACACCCACCGTGGCGCAACCGCCTCCCTGCACATAACGGCCGGCATCCGCCACCACCGCGTGATAGGTACGCATCCAGATGTTGCCCGCTTCCACGGTCACGGCCTGCCGGGGCGCGGCACTGCCGGTGCAACCGGCACCGACGAAGGCGTCGTGCAATGTAATCCCCTGCATCGCGCGCGTCCACACGAGCAACGAACCCGCCGCGTTCGACGTGCCCTGGTAGCTGTGGCCGCCGCCCTTCACCACCAGCCGCAGGTTGTGGTCGCGTGCGAAGTTGACGGCGTGCACGACGTCCTGCGTCGATTGCGCCGCGACCATCCAGACGCTGGCGCGCGACGTCCAGCCGTCCGCCCAGCCGCAGGTCTGCGTCAGCGCCGGGTTGTCGCCGATGAAATACGGGTTCTTCAGTTCCTTGAACAGCTCCGTGCACGCGGCACTTGTGGACGCGCCGGCACATGCGTCGAGCGGCGACGTGAGCTTGACGAGCCGCCCGCCCACCGCCGCGCTGAGTTGAGTCCACTCGCCATCCGAGGGCCACGCGGGATCCCCGGGCAGGTTGCGGCGCATCGCCGTGGCGGCCGCCGTGGTGGCGCCGAACGCGGCAGGCAAACCCGCGAACCACGACAGGATCGGCAAGGCGCCCAACTGGCGCAACAACTGACGTCGATTCATCGCCGGCGGACCTTTCGCAAAGTGAATGTTGCGATATTCAATCACATCGCCGCGATTCGTGCAGTCGGATCCTTGTGGAACGCGCCGTCCTTCATGATCGCGAGCAGGTGCTTGCGGTCCTCGAGGATCCGCAGGTTCGCCAGCGGATCGCCATCCACCAGCAGCAGGTCCGCCAGAAAGCCCTGGCGCACCTGCCCCAGCTCATCGCCCATGCCCATGATCTCGCCGCCCTGTTTCGTCGCGCCGACGATGGCCTCCATCGGCGTAAAGCCCAGAAGGTCGACGAAGAACGTGAGGTCGCGCGCATTGTTGCCGTGCGGATTCCACTTGAAGCCGTAGTCGCCGCCGGGCAGCACGCGCACGCCGCGCCGTTTGAGCTCGATCATGCAGGCAATGGTGAGGTCGAGATCGCGCTGGATGCGCGCCTTCATTTCAGGGGTGGACGGCAACCCGAAGTTGCCGGATTCGTGCAGGCGCGTCCAGGTGACCGAGAGCGCAGGCGCGACAAACACCGTGTCCTTGTGCGCCTCCAGCAGGTCGAGGCTTTGCGCGTCGGCGCAGGTGGCGTGATAGATCACCTGCACGCCGTTGCGCACGCAGAGTTTGATGGAATCGGCGCTGCGCGCATGCGCGGCCACCACGCAGTCGTGCGCGCGCGCCACTTCGCACACCGCGGCGATCTCAGCCTCGGTCATGGTCGTGCGCGCCGAGGGCACGGCGGGTGTGGACGTGTCCCCGGACGGCACGATCTTCAGGACGTCCACGCCCTCGCGACATGCCTCGCGCGCCGCGCGCCGAAACGCATCGGGACCATCGCAGGGCAGCGTGTACATTGCCTCGCCCGGATCGAGATGCAACTGGCGCAGGTCGCCCACGCCGCCCGTGACCGTGAACTGCACGCTGGCAGCCCGTGTGCGCGGGCCCGGGAACTGGCCGCTGTCGATGGCGTTGCGCGCCACGATGTCGAGGCGCGGCTTGGTGGCCGCAGCGGAAAAGCACGACGTGAAGCCGTGGTCGAGGTAGAGCTTTGCGTGCTTCAGCGTCAGCAGCAGGTGCTCCTCGACCGGGATGGCGTGGAATGCAAACGGTGTGGCCTGGTCGACGAAGGACAGGTGCGCATGCGGCTCGATCAGGCCGGGCATCAACGTGGCGCCATGACATTCAAGCACCTGCACAGCGACGCGCGCCGGCATTTGCCCCAGCGGCGTGACGGCAGCGATCCGGTTGCCGTCGACCAGCACATCGCCCGCATACGGCGCCGCGCCGGTGCCGTCGAGGATCATCGCGTTACGGAAATGAATCGCGGTCATGGCGTGCGTGGGTGCGCCAGCATCCGGTCGATGCCCTGCTCCAGCGTGGTGGTCGGGGCGATGCCCAGCAACGCCTCGATGCCGTCGTTGACCAGGCCCCACGCGGCCGGTGGCGTGCGGGCGGCCACCGGTGTGGCCACCAGATCGGGAAACCGCGTCTGCAGGTGCGCCATCGCATCGCGCACATGCCGCTTGTCGCCGACGACGTTGACCACGGCGCAGCGCGGCAACGGCCGCTCGATCGCGCGCACCAGCACGGCCGCCGCATCGTCGATCCACGTCCAGTCCATCGCGTCGGGATAGTCCGGAAACGCGATCGCGCGCTCGCCGGCGGCTGCGCGCTCGATCAGCGCCTGCACCTCCACCCAGCCGCGCACGCGGCCGGGACCGTAGACATAGCCGAAGCGCAACCCGAGATAGGCGGGTGCATGGGGACGCGTGCTCATCGCGTGCGCAAGGTGTTCGCTGAACGCCTTGG
>JANNYI010000510.1:0-2944 GCA_031410015.1 Betaproteobacteria bacterium
GCCCGTTTGATCGCGCCGTCGTCCACCTTGGACAGCGGCGTGTACTGCGGGTGGTGGTGCTCGAGGTACGGGTTGTTCCGCGCCGCGTTGTAGCACATCAGCACCGTCCAGCGCCGGCTCATCGAGCGGTTCTGGTCGGACCGATGCAGCACGTTGCTGTGGAAGAAGAGGCCGTCGCCCGGCGCCATCTCGGCATGGACGATCGGCAGGCGCTTCAGCACCTCCTCCACCCGCCGCGAGTCGGCCCCCACCTGTTCGCCGGCCAGCACGCCGTGCTCGATGCGGCCGCACAGGTGCGAACCCGGCACCACCTGCAGGCAGCCGTTCTCGCGCGTGGAGTGATCGAGCGCCACCATCACGCTGGCCATCAGCGGGAACACGCAGCCGTTGTGATACCAGTACCCATAGTCCTGGTGCCATTCCCACGCGCCGCCCACCTGCGGCTCCTTCGCCGTCAGCTTCGAGTGATAGTGGTAGACCTCGCCGCCCAGCATGGCTTCCATCGTGTCGACCACGCGCTCGCTGCGCGCGGCCAGACCGTACACGCTGTCGCCCGGATGATTCCACGTGGCCATCCGCGTGGCCATGCCCGCCGTGTCCCTGCGGTCGTAGAGGTTCTGCTGCAACGACGGATCGGTTTCGATGGCAGCGCGCATCAGCCCAATTTCCTCGGCATCGAAGAGACCGGGCACCAGCACGTAGCCGTCACGGTGATACGCCGCCATTTGCGCCGGCGTGAAGATCGAGCCGCTCATCCGCTGCCTCCCGGTGTGTAAGATTGCGTTGTCGGACCCGCTGATGCAAATCATAACCCGCACCGCCACCCGCTATGTCACGCCGCTGCGCGAGGGGGGCTCGCTGCCTGCGATCGTCGAGGCCGACGACGACGGCCTGTACGTGCTCAAGTTCCGCGGCGCGGGCCAGGGCGCCAATGCGCTGGTAGCCGAACTGGTGGCGGGCGAGATGGCGCGCGCGCTCGGTCTCGACGTGCCCGACCTGGTGTTGATGGACCTGCACCCCGACCTCGCCCGCAGCGAACCCGATCCGGAGATCCAGGCCCTGATCCGCGCCAGCGCGGGACTCAACCTGGCGCTTGATTTCCTGCCCGGCGCCACGACCTTCGATCCGGTGGCCGATCATCCCGAACCTGCAGTTGCCTCCAGCATTGTCTGGTTCGACGCGTTTTGTTCCAACGTCGATCGCACTGCGCGCAACACCAACATGCTGATGTGGCACGGGCGGCTGTGGCTGATCGATCACGGCGCGGCGCTCTATTTTCACCATGCCGGCGGTGACTATGCGGCCCGCGCGCGCGATCCGTTCACCCGCATCCGCGAGCACGTGCTGCTGCCGTTCGCCAGCGCACTTGCCACCGTGGACACCGTGCTGGCGGCACGCCTCACTCCGCAGGTGGTCGAGGACATTCTCGCCGTCGTGCCCGACGCGTGGCTGGCGGGCGACCCGGCGCAGCCCTTGCCCGCCGCGCGGCGCGCCGCGTATGCGCAGTACCTGCAGGCGCGTCTGGCGGCGCCGCGAACCTTTGTCGAGGAGGCGTTGCGTGCCCGAACCCAGCACCTATGACTACGCCGTGATTCGCGTGGTGCCTCGCGTCGAGCGCGAGGAATTCGTCAATGTCGGCGTGGTGGTGTCCTGCCCCGAACGCCAGTTTCTCGAAGCGCGCATCGAACTCGATCCTGCGCGCATCGCGGCGCTCGACCCCGCGCTCGACGTCGACGGCATCCGCGCTCATCTCGCCACGATCCCGCGAATCTGTGCCGGAGGGCAGGCCGCAGGTCCCATCGGACAGATGTCGCCGCGCGAGCGCTTCCGATGGTTGACGGCGCCGCGCAGCGCCGTGATCCAGTTCTCGCCCGCGCATACGGGCCGCTGCGACGACCCCGAGGTGCTGCTCGAACGCCTGCTCGCCACGATGGTGCGCGTGCCGCGCCCGCCCGCCTGACGCCGGAACGCCCATGCTCGAGACCTTCCTTCTTCTGCTGCTCGCGGCAGGCGCCTGGTTCCTCTGGGACAGCCTCAAGGCCCGCGAGGCCGCCAACGTTGCCATCCGCGCGACCTGCCAGCAGCACGGCCTCATGTTCCTCGACGACACGGTGGGCCTCGCCGGATTGAAGCCGGCGAGAGACGAGCACGGTCATGCAGCCCTGCGCCGTGTCTATCGTTTCGAGTACAGCGAAACCGGACACAACCGGCAGGCAGGCACGATCACGCTGCTCGGCGCGCACGTTCTTGCGGTGGCGGTCAATGTGCCCGTTCCGACCGGGTCGGAGCAGCCGACGCTGCACTGACCCATTGGCGCAGCTATTGCCCGGGCGGGAATGGTCCCGCTGTTCGTGCGAAGGAGACACAATGAACGTTGGCGGCGATGTTCGGATCCGTTTCGCATTGCTGGCGATGAGCGTTGTGCTGTGCAGCGGCTGCGCCACGCCCCCTGCGTTGTCCCGTGCCGATCTGGAAATGCAGGTGGCGACGCGCGAGCGGGCGTTTGCGCAGACGATGGCGGAGCGCAACTTCGCGGCGTTCCCCGATTTCGTCTCCGCGGAGGCCATCTTCTTCACCGGCCCGACGCCGTTGCGTGGCCGCGACCAGGTGAGCGCCGGGTGGAAGCGCTTCTATGACCGCCCGGCCGCGCCATTTTCCTGGCAACCGGAAACGGTCGAAGTGCTCGATTCCGGCACGCTGGCCATCAGCTCGGGTCCCGTGCGCGATCCTGCAGGCAAGTTGATCGCGACCTTCACGTCGGTCTGGCGCCTGGAACAATCCGGCGTGTGGCGCGTGATCTTCGACAAGGGCAACCCGGAATGCGATTGCGCCAAACCGCCCGTCAAAGCCCCATAGATAGTGTTGTAGGCGAGGCTTAAGCCTAGCGGGCACGCGGCACCCAAACAGCGAGGCTGAAGCCTCGCCTACAGCAAAAATCGCGGCG